>NZ_JBLEBI010000007.1:0-110141 GCF_047340315.1 Streptomyces sp. AF1A | reverse complement strand
TACGGGTCGGCGTCGAGGTCGAACAGCCGCCGCAGCCGCTGCACGGCGGTCGTGAGGTCGCGGGGGTCGGTGAGGTGCAGCCGGGCGTCGAGCCAGCCGCCCGGACGGGTGCCGGTGCCCGCCTTGGGCACCCGGGTGCGCTCGGCGACGGCGGCGATCCCGGTGCCGTAGGGCAGCCGCAGGGTGCGCCGGTAGGTGCGCTCGCCCGCGCCGCCGGTCACCTCCTCGACGCCCGGCACCGCCTCCCGGGCGAGCTGGTCGAAGACGGCGGCGGCCTGGTAGGGGCCCCGGTGGGCGAGCCGCAGCGGGATCCCCGCTCCCGGTGCGGCCCGGCGGGCGCCCCTGCCGCGCGGGGCGGCGGCCCGTACCTCGGTCGGGGTGGCGGCGTACACCTCCCGGACGGTGTCGTTGAACTGCCGCACGCTGGCGAACCCGGACGCGAACGCGATCTGCGTGACCGGCAGGTCCGTGGTCTGCAGCAGCACCCGCGCGGTGTGCGCCCGCTTGGCGCGGGCGAGCGCCACGGGCCCCGCGCCCAGCTCGGCGGTGAGCTGGCGCTGCACCTGCCTGGCGCTGTAGCCGAGCCGCGCGGCCAGCCCGGCCACGCCCTCGCGGTCCACGACGCCGTCGGCGATGAGCCGCATCGCCCGTCCGACGACGTCCGCCCGCACGTTCCACTCGGCGGATCCCGGCACGGCGTCCGGCCGGCACCGCCGGCAGGCACGGAACCCCGAGCGCTGCGCGGCGGCGGCCGTCGCGAAGAACCGCACGTTGCGCCGCCTGGGCGTCACCGCCGGGCAACTCGGCCGGCAGTAGATCCCGGTCGTCTCGACGGCGAAGAAGAACGCCCCGTCGAACCGCCCGTCCCTGCTCCGCACGGCCTCGTACCTGGTGTCGTCCGCATCCGTCACGGTTCCAGTGTCGGGCGCGCGCGGTGGGGCAGGCCAGCGGAAATCGGACATGGCGTTCACCGCGTCCGCCAGGTGCCCGGCGCCCCGATCAGCGCACCCACCGCCCCCCGCCGATGCCGGGGCACCCGGATCAGCGCACCCACCGCGCCCCGCACGCGCCAGGCACCGGATCAGCGCACCCACCGCGTCCGCCAGGTGCCCGGCGCCCCGATCAGCGCACCCACCGACCCCCGCCGATGCCGGGGCACCCGGATCAGCGCACCCACCGCCCCCGTTTCGCCTCCATCGCCGCCTTGCCCTCGGAGCCCCTGCGCTTCCACTCCCGGCGAAGCTCCGAGCGGACTCTGGCGTCGGTCTTGGCCACGATCCACTGGTTCTCGCGCACCAGCTTCCGGTAGCTCTCCAGCCGCCGCGCCGCCAGCTCCCCGCTCTCCACGGCGGAGAGCACCGCGCAGCCCGGCTCCCTCTCGTGGGCGCAGTCGTGGAAGCGGCAGCGCCCGGCCAGTTCCTCGATCTCGGTGAACACCTGCCCGACCCCGCTCTCGGCGTCGTACAGGCCGACCCCCCGCAGCCCGGGGGTGTCGATGAGGACGCCGCCGGCGGGCAGGGCGAGCAGGTTGCGGGTGGTCGTGGTGTGCCGCCCCTTGCCGTCGACGTCACGGGCGGCGCGCACGTCCATGACGTCCGCGCCGACGAGGGCGTTGGCCAGGGTGGACTTGCCCGCGCCCGACTGGCCGAGCAGCACGGAGGTGCCGGAGCCGACGAGCGCGACGAGGGCGTCCAGCCCGTCGCCGTGCAGGGCGCTGACGGTGAGCACGGGCACGCCGGGCGCGCTCGTCTCCACGTCCTGCACCAGGTGACCCAGGGTGACCGGGTCCGGCACCAGGTCGGCCTTGGTGAGGACGACGACCGGCTGGGCGCCGGACTCCCAGGCGAGGGCGAGGAACCGCTCCACGCGGCCGAGGTCGAGCTCGACGGCGAGGGACACGGCGACGACGGCGTGGTCGACGTTGGCGGCGAGGATCTGCCCCTCGGACCGCTTGGAGGAGGTGGAGCGCACGAAGGCGGTACGGCGCGGCAGATACGCGCGGACGTAGCGCGGGTTGCCGCCGGGTTCGACGGCGACCCAGTCGCCGGTGCACACGACCCGCATCGGGTCGTGCGGGGTGACGAAGGCGGTGTCGGCGCGGACGACCCCGTCGGCGGTGACGACGTCGCACTGCCCGCGGTCGACCCGGACGACCCGGCCGGGCAGCAGGCCCTGCTCGGCGTACGGAGCGAACTCCGCTTCCCACCCCTCGTCCCAGCCGTAGGGAGCCAGAGGGTGCGAAGCGGAAGAAGCCGGAAGAGAAGAGAGATTCAAGGGGAACCCTTCACAGGGCGGCCCCGGCCGCGCGCGCTCACAGGCGCGCAGAAGACAGGAGGATCAGCCGGAGGCCACGGAGGTGGAATGGACGAACGTCTGGTTGCGGGCAGCGCCCATCACAGAGACAGCCATCGGTCACACCTCCCGTTCCTCACATAGTCGCCAACGGCGATCACCGACCGCCGCGCGAAGCAGTCCTCACCCTAGAACAGCACGTACCCGAGTGCCATCGATTTTCCCCTCGGGCAGCGGTCGGGTCGGCGGCCTCCAGGACCAAGGCGACCTGCCGGACTCCCGCTCCTCAGCTCCCGTCCCCCCACACGGCGTGCAGATCCGCACACCGAACGGTGATCGACGCGTCGGTGAGAGAGGCAGTCGCCTCCATTGTCGCTGGTGATGTCCCCGGTCCCCTTCGGGTCGCTGCAGTCGCAGACGTGGATTTCCACGTTCCTTCCCTTTGTGTTGCCCAGTGGAGGCCAGCTACGTGTGCCGGACTCTCAGCTCAGGAGCGCCGAGGGTGTCGAGCGGGCCACGTAGGCCAGTCCGTCGTACTCCCGCATGAGCACCGTCGATGTCATGGAGAAGCGGTACGTCACGCGCGGCACACCGGCGCCGAAGGAGCGCATGAACTGGGGGTTCTCCAGCCACTGGGCAACGGCGGGCTCGGTCCGGCCGGCACGGAGGTCGATCAGGTGGTCGTCGGGGGTGGCCGAGCCCAGTTGAGCCTCGACGGAGCGCGGACCCGCCGCACTGATGGTGTGCTTCCTGGGCGGTCGTGTCGCGGAGTTTCCGGGGCGGGCCCGGAAGGCGCCTTCGCCGAACAGGAGGCCCAGGGCGTAGTACCGCTCACCGTAGTGATCTCTGAGGTGCCGTCCCATGGCGGGTATGTCCCGCGCGTAACGGTCGGTGCAGACATGGCCGTTGTGGGCCCAGACGGCCACCTTTCCGACGGTCCCCTCTTCCAGGGAGATCACCGCCTGGGCCATGTGGCGGTCCCGGGCGGCCAGAGCGCCCATCTCCTCGCCCTCGCCGCGCAGCGGCCGGGAGGCCACGTCGGCCGCGGCCACGACCAGGCGCGCATGCCCGAGTGCGCGATCGACCACCGCGTCCCCCAGGTGCGCGGCAAGCCGGGGACGCTCGTGCTGGAGGAATCGCTCCAGGTCCCTTGCCTCGGCGAGGAGTTGGGTGCGCTGGGTCACGAGGGATCCCGTCCTTGCCTCCGCCAGTGTGCCGAGCAGGCCATCGGTGATGTCCGCCCGTTCCGGTGCCGGCGTGCGCAGCACGGCGGCCAGCTCCCCGAGGGAGGGGCCGCAGCGCTGGGGGTCGATGCCCACGAAACGCACGGCCCGCTCCTGGGGAACCGTTCGGTTGTGGGCGCGCATCCACTCGACGACGTCGAGCATTTCGCGGGTCCGCCACGTCCAGAAGCCGAGGCCGGCCAGGGCCTCGGCGGCATCACCGGTTCTGTGCAGCACGTAGTCGTCGACCGCCTGGGCGGCCGAGGCGGAGGCCTCCATGGCCAGGGCGGTGTACCCCATCTCCTCGACGAGGAAGCGCAGTAACCGGTGTTTGAGCCGGAAGAACTCGGCGGTCCCGTGCGTCGCTTCCCCCATCCCCAACACACGTACGTCGCGCAGAACCTTGCGCAGTGGCTCCAGGTCACCGTGGCCCCGGTCCGATGCCTCGGCGTGCAGGCCTCGCAGCGGCAAGGCGTTTTCCTTCAGCCAGCGTCGGACTTCCTCGGTCATCGCCCTTTCCTTTTGCATCACCCTGGGCACGGTGCCCCAGCCGGTGCGATCACGCCTTTACGGACCGGACGCAGTCCGGCCGGACGTTTCGCCGGCGGGCTCGTCTGGCGAGGCGTTGTCCGCGCCGTGCCTCAGCCCGTCGTGCAGGGTGTTCCGTTGAGGGTGAAGGCGTACGGCGGGTCGTTCCTGCCCTGCCAGGTGCCGACGAAGCCGAAGGACAGGGTGCCGTGCGCGGTGACGGCCCTGTTGTAGTCGGCGGCGGTCGCGGTGACGCGGGAGCCGTTCTGGTGGGCGACGGCGTCCCACATCTGGTGGACGCGCTGGCCGTCGCGGAAGGACCAGGCGACCTGCCAGCCGGCGAGCGCGTGCTCGGTGGTGACCGTGACGGTGGCCTGGAAGCCGTCGGACCACTCGCCGTCCTGGTGGTAGGCGACCCGGCAGGTGGCCGCTTCCGTGGTGGCGGGGGCGGTGGTGGCGGGGGCCTTGTTGGGGCGAGGTCGGTGCGTGGCGGAGGAGGTGCCCTGGGGTTCGGGGTCGGGTGCCCTGCCGCCGGAGTCCTTCGTGCGGGTGCCGGTCACGGAGGGTGCGGCCGAGGGCGGCGCGGCGGGCGAGGTCGCCGGGGAGCGGCCGGCGGTGGTGTGCGTGACGCCGGGGTGGGCGGCGGCCCGTCGGGCGTCGCCGGCGGCAGCGGTGTCGTCGCCGCCGAACGGCATCATCGACGCGCCGAGGGCGAGCGCGGACAGCAGCACGGCGGCGCCGAGCAGCCCGCCGCGCAGGACCCGGCTGCGGCCGGGCTTCTCCTCAGGATCGCCGGGGTCGGGGGCGGCGGCGCCCGGGCGGCCCGCGCCTAGCCGGACCTCGGCGGCGCGGCGGCGCCGCTCCAGGTAGGCGAGTCCGCCCCAGCCGATCACCCCGCCGGCCAGGGCGGCGGGCAGTCCGCCGCCGTGCAGCCGCAGACAGGCGGCGGCCTCGGCGCACCGCTCGCAGGTCGCGAGGTGCCGGGAGAGGTCGTCCGGGGTGTCGGCGGAGGGCGAGCGGGTGACGGCGTCCAGCAGCCCGGCGTAGGAGCGGCACTGCGCGTCCATCGGCGTGTCGAGGTGGGCGCGGCGGCAGCGGTCCCGGAACAGGGTGCGGACCTGTTCGAGTTCCTCGCCCACGGCGGCCGGGTCGAGGCCGAGGCGGCGGGCGACCGTCGGCAGGGGCAGTGCCTCGACCTCGGCCAGCCACAGCAGCGAGGCGTCCGCCTCCTGCAGGTCCCTCAGCGCGCGCAGCGCCACCGGGCGCTCCAGCGGCGGGCCCGAGAAGCGGGCCGCCTTGCCGGAGTTGAGCCACAGCCTGAGGTCCGGGTCGAGCTTGTGCCCCTGCCCGCCGGCCTCCCAGGCGGCGGCGGTGGAGCGGACGGCGGTGAGCAGGGCCGGGATCGCGGGCAGCCGGGGGGTGCGCCGGCCAGCGCCGCGCACATGGGTGCTCGCGGCGGCACGCAGCTCGCGCATGCCGAGCGTGAACGCCTCGGTGGCCAGCTCATGGGCCGTCAGCGACCCGGAGGTGCACAGGTCGGCGTACGAGAGCACCGCGTCCCAGGCCTCCGAGAACAGCGCGGCCTCGGTGGCGTCCTGAGGGGTCGGCAGGTCGGGCATGGGACTCCTGCATCCACGAGCGAGGTCAACTCACCATAGGCACGGTGGAGTTGGCGGGAACCTCGCGGCAGGACACAGAGCCTTGCACGTCCTCGACACAACTGACAAGCGCCCTGTTCACATCCGGTTACGTACGGTGGTGACACGCATGTGCGCCGCGACTGGCCCGCAACTTCGGCCTCTGGTACGGATGCCGGAGCCGTTCGACTCACCGTCCCCGGGTGCGCCTCACACCTCCGCCGGTTCCTCCGCGGGCAGGCTGTCCATGAAGGAGCTGACGGAGAAGACCGCGCGGCCGGGTCCGGGCGGGCCGTAGCCGGGCGGGGAGGACAGCCCGAAGTCGTCCATCGTCCGGCGGTAGGCCTCCAGCAGCCTGATGTGGTACTCCAGCGGGGCGCCCTGCGGGTTGGCCTTGCCGAGCGGGGTCGTGGGCTCCGGGCACCAGGTGGTGAAGCGGGGCGTGATGCCGTGCGACATGAAGAAGCGCAGGCCCTCGGTGGTGGAGGCGATGGCCTCGTCCACGGTGGTGAAGCCGAACGGCTCGGCCATCTCCACGCCCGCGACGAAGTTCGGGATGACGTTGCGCGCGCCGAACACCTCGGCGGAGTCCAGGATCCGCCGGTGCCACTCGTCCCGGCCGACGTAGCGCTCCTTGCCGGGGCAGTACAGCTCGAACAGCCGGCGGTCCCACACCTCGAAGTTGGGGTGGTAGATCTGCACGCCGTAGTCCTTGAACCGCTGCACGTCCGCCTTGGGCAGCGCCTGCGCCACCACCTTGCCGATCCAGCGGCCCGGGAAGCGCTCCTCGATGGCCTTGGCGTAGTGGCCGTAGAAGTCGGCCTCGTCACGGCCCGCGACCGTCTTGGTGATGGCACCGCCGGTGAGGGTGTACGCGGTGGACGCCTTCTGGGTGTCGTACCGGTCGATGATCTCCAGGGCCTCGAGGACCTCCTCGACGTCCTTGACGCCGGTGTAGGGCCGCCCGGCCGCCTTGTGCTGTCGCCAGTTGTGGTTGATGTCGCAGTACTGGCACTCCTCCTTGGCGCCGAAGTACTGGCAGACCCGGAAGACGGTCAGGTAGATGAGGTAGCCCCACTGGATGGTGGGGGCGACCTCCATCACGGACTTCCCGTTGGACAGGGTGTGCCGGTAGTACTCGGGCATCGGCGGTACGCCGACGTCGGCGATGCGCCTGCCGTCGAGGTAGAGGCCGAGCAGGCCCTCGTCGTCGGCGGCGACGCGGTACGGCGAGGCCGGGTTCACCCGAACGGAGACGACCGTGCGGCGCAGGTCGTAGGGGCCGCCCGTGAGGATGATCTCCTCGGGCGGGCGCCGCAGGGCGGCCTCGCCCAGCTCGGGCAGGGTGCCGTGGTCGAAGGAGAAGATGAAGTACGACTTCGGCTTGACGTCGCCGTCCTCGTTGTCGCTGAGAGCGGATCGGTCGAAGGCGACGCCGCCCCTGAGCAGGTCCTCCTTGAAGACGGCCTCCCGCGGCACATGCGGGAACCGCTCCATCAGATCCTCGACCAGCACGGTGCGACTGCCCATCCGTATGTCTCCTCCCGGCTCAGGCGTTCGTCTCTCACCGTATGCCCCCGCCCGGCCGTCCACCGTGCCGGGTCCCCGCACGACGCGCGAGGCGGTCGGGTACGGCGATACCGGCGGGCCGGGCCGGGCACGGGCCCGCCCCGGACGCGGACCGGCGGCAGGGCCCCGCTCCAGGCCGGGGGCCACGCCGGGCCCATCGCCCTCCTCCCGGGCACCGGCGCGGCCGGTGACGGGCAGGCGGTCGCGCAACGGCTCGGACGTCAGCGCCGGGGACGCCGCCGACCGTCCCCGCACGGCCGTCGGCGTGACGGATGTCTCCGGCGCCGGGGTACCGGGCGACGCACTCCGCGGCGACGCGCGACGTGCCGTGTCAGGCCGTGTGCCCGAGCTCCGCCTCGTCGACGGCGTGCAGCAGGCCGGAGCCGGACGAGAGCCGCTCGGCCTCCTCGACCACGGTGCGGCCGAGGCGGGAGAGTTCGTTGCCCTGGGAGCCGGCGAGGTGCGGGGTGACGAAGGCGCCGGGCAGGTCGTAGAGGGGGGAGTCGGCGGGCAGCGGTTCGGGGTCGGTGACGTCCAGGACCGCGCCGAGGCGCCCGGTGCCTACCTCCCCGATCAGGGCCTCGTGGTCGACGAGGGCGCCGCGCGCGGTGTTGACGAGCACCGATCCGTCCGGCATCAGGGCGAGTTCGCGCGCGCCGATCAGGTGCTGTGTCTCGGGGGTGTGCGGGGCGTGCAGGGTGACGACGTCGCAGGTGCGCAGCAGCTCGTCCAGCGGCAGCAGGGTCACGCCGAGCCGGGCCGCCTCGGCCGCGTCGACGTACGGGTCGGTGAGGGCGACCGCCAGGTCGTGGGGGCGCAGCAGCTCGATCAGCCGACGGCCGACGCGGGAGGCGCCGACGACGCCCAACCGGCGGCCGTGGTTGCCGACGCCGGGGACGATGCCGCCGTGGGGAAAGGCGCGGCGGGCGCGCAGCCGGTCGCGGAGGGCGAAGACGTCCTTGCCGGTCAGCAGAATCATGGCCAGCGTGTACTCGGCGACGGGCAGCGCGTTGGCGGCGGCGGCCGAGGAGACGGCGATGCCCCGCCGCCAGACCTCGGGGGTGGTGAAGCCCTTGACGGAGCCGGCGGCGTGCAGCACGGCGCGCAGCTTCGGGGCCGCGTCCAGGGCGGCGGCGTCCAGGCGGGGGCAGCCCCAGCCGGTGATCAGGACCTCCGTGCGGGCCAGGGTCTCGCGCAGCCGCGGCTCGGTGAGGTCATGGGCCACGAGAGCGGGGTCGATGTCCACGCACGCCCGCAGCCGCGCGAGCAGCTCGGGCGGGAAGAGGTACGGCACGTTCCGGGCCGTCATGGCGAACAGCGCCTGGGGACGCTCGGGCAAGGCAGGGGCCTTCCGGCTCGGTGAGGCGACGGCAGCAAGCGGTCTCTACGGTAGGTGGCGGCGGATGAGAGGGTCAACGCATGACGCACACTGCGGAAGGGACGCACGGATGACAGGCACGGCCGGGACCGCTGGGGCGGTCACGAACTGGGCGAGAACCATCACCTACACGGCGAAGGAGTACCACCGCCCGGCGACGCTCGACGCGCTCAGGGCGCTGGTCGCGGGCAGCGCGCGGGTGCGCGTGCTGGGCAGCGGCCACTCCTTCAACCGGATCGCCGATCCGGGTGCGGACGGCGTGCTGCTGTCCACGGCGGCCCTGCCGCCGCTGATCGACGTCGACACGGCGGCCCGTACGGTACGGGTGTCCGGCGGGGTCCGGTACGCCGAGCTGGCCCGCGCGGTGCACGCGCACGGGCTCGCGCTGGCCAACATGGCCTCGCTGCCGCACATCTCGGTGGCCGGTTCGGTGGCGACCGGCACGCACGGTTCCGGGGTGGGCAACGGACCGCTGGCGTCCGCCGTGCGGGAGGTGGAGCTGCTCCTCGCGGACGGGTCGGCGGTGACGATCGCACGGGGTGACGCGCGCTTCGACGGCGCCGTGACCTCGCTCGGCGCGCTGGGCGTCGTCACCGCGCTCACCCTCGACCTGGAGCCGGCGTTCGAGGTCGCGCAGCATGTCTTCACCGAATTGCCGCTGGAAGGGCTGGACTTCGACGCGGTGGCGGCCGCCGGGTACAGCGTGAGCCTGTTCACCGACTGGCGGCGGCCGGGCTTCCGGCAGGTCTGGGTCAAGCGGCGCACCGACCGGCCCCTGGTGGACTTCCCGTGGGCGGCGCCCGCGACCGGGCCGCAGCACCCGGTGCCGGGGATGCCGGCGGCCAACTGCACCGAGCAGCTGGGCGTGCCGGGGCCGTGGCACGAGCGGCTGCCGCACTTCCGGGCGGAGTTCACGCCGAGCAGCGGGGAGGAGATCCAGTCGGAGTACCTGCTGCCGCGGCCGGCGGCCGTGGCGGCGCTGCGGGCGGTCGACGGTGTGCGGGAGACGGTCGCCGGCGTGCTGCAGACCTGCGAGGTGCGCACCATCGCCGCGGACGCGCAGTGGCTCAGCCCGGCGTACGCGCGGGACTCGGTGGCGCTGCACTTCACCTGGGTGCGGGACGGGGCGGCCGTGCTGCCGGTGGTGCGCCGGCTGGAGGAGGCCCTGGAGCCTTTCGATCCGCGCCCGCACTGGGGGAAGGCGTTCGCGGTCCCGTCGCCGGTCCTGCGCGAGCGGTACGAACGCCTCGCGGACTTCCGGACCCTGGTGAAGGCCCTGGATCCCGCCGGGAAGTTCACCAACCCGTTCGTCCGCGACCTCCTGGACGGCTGAGGCCGGGTGGGCTCGGCCGACTTCCTCCAACCCCTTTCCTAAGCCCTTGCCGAACACCGCCGGGAGCGCCTAGCCTGACGCCCGCACCGGTGCCGAGGTCGTCCGGGCCGTGAGGGGATGTGGAGGGGCAGCCGCGTGAAGCGCACATCGCGTGACATCCGCACCGGGAACCGCTACGAGGTGCTGCGCCAGATCATCGCCGAGTCGCCGACCTCCCGGCAGGAGCTCGCGACCGCCACCGGGCTGAGCCTGGCCACGGTCGCCACGCTCGTCGGCGAGCTGCTGGAGCTCGGCATGATCACCGAGGTCGGCTACGAGGACTCGGCCGGCGGCCGCCCGCGAGGGCTGGTCGCGGTCGACGCGTCGGGCGGCGCGCTGATCGGCGTGGACGTCGCGGAGACGTACGTCCACGCCGAGCTGTTCGACCTCGCGCTGAACGTGCTGGCCCGCGCCGACGAGGAGATGCACCCCGGCGAGGGCGGGCCCGAGCAGGTGGTCGGGCGGGTGGCCGCCGCCGTCGGCTCGGTGGTCGCGCAGGCCGGGGCCGGGGCGGCCCGGGTGCTCGGCGTCGGGGTGAGCGTGCCCGGCCAGATCGACCGGGACACCGGCGTCGCCGAGTACGCGGCCAACTGGGACTGGCACGACGTGCCGTTGCTCGATCTGCTCGCCGAACACGTTCCGTACCCGCTGTACCTGGACAATCCGCTGCGCGCCTGCACGGTCGCCGAGTTGTGGTTCGGGGCCGCGCGGGGACGCGGGGACGCGGTGGTGGTCAACCTCGGTACCGGCGTCGGCGCGGGTCTCGCGCTCGGCGGCGGGCTGCACCGGGGCGTGAGCAACAGCGCCGGCGAGTGGGGACACACCACGCTGGTCCTGGACGGCCGGCTGTGCCACTGCGGCAACCACGGCTGTGTGGAGACGTACGTCGGCGCTCCCGGCATCATGCAGAACCTGCGCGAACTGAGCCCGCGGTCCCCCCTGTTGCACCCCGGCGACCAGACGGCCACCGTCTCCGCGCTGGCCGCCGCGGCGGCGGGCGGCGATCCGGTCGCGCTCAAGGTCGTCCGGGAGACCGCCCGCTACCTCGGCGCCGGCATCTCGGACCTGGTCAACCTGCTCAACCCCGAGGTGGTCGTCCTCAGCAGCTGGGTCGCCTCCCGGCTGGGCGAGCCGCTGCTGGACGAGGTCCGCCGGGCCGTCGCCCGGCACGCCCTTCGCAGACCGCTGGCCGCCGTCGAGATCGTCCTGTCCCCGATCCCCACCGACCCGGTGTCCCTCGGCGCGGCCACCTTCGCGCTGGAGGGGGCGCTGCAGTCCGTCGGGCAGCGGGCGGCGAAGCGCGTCACCGCGGGGAGCCGCAGCGCACCGCCCTCATGACGACGGAAGGGATGCACGTGCCGCACCCCCGCGCCTCCCCCGGGCGAGCCGCGTTCCGCGCCTCGTCGCCGCCCCGCCCACGGCCACCGGTGACGCCGCACGGCGCCGGACGCTCGGCGCCGACGGACAGAGCGTGAACGAGGCGCCCGGACGCCGGCGGCCGGGTCACGGCCGTCGGCAGCTAGGCGATCCTCCCCCGCCGCGACGGCGGCCCGAACGAGTCCCGGACCCGGCAGTACCCCCTTCCCCGCTAGGAGACCGATGTCCGTCCCCACCCGCACCGCCACCGACTACGTCGAGGACGTCTCGCCGGGCTCCGGGGCGCTGCCGCCCCGCGCGTGGTACGCGTCCTCCGACGCCAGAACCCTTTCCCTCAACGGCAGCTGGCGGTTCCGGCTGTCGCCGACGGCCGACGCCGAGGACGACTCCTTCGCGCAGCCGGGATACGACGCCGACGGCTGGGCCGAGCTGGCGGTCCCCGGCCACTGGGTCCTCCAGGGGCACGGCTCCCCCGTCTACACCAACCACCTCTACCCGTTCCCGGTCGACCCGCCGCGGGTGCCCACCGAGAACCCGACCGGCGACCACCTGCGCGTCTTCGACCTGCCCGCACACTGGCCGGCCGACGGCGGCGCCGTGCTGCGCTTCGACGGAGTGGAGTCCTGTGCCCGGGTCTGGCTGAACGGCACGGACCTCGGCGAGTTCAAGGGCTCACGGCTGGCACACGAGTTCGCGGTCGGCCCGCTGCTGAAGGCCACGGGGAACGTGCTGGCGGTCCGGGTCCACCAGTGGTCGGCGGGCTCCTACCTGGAGGACCAGGACCAGTGGTGGCTGCCCGGCATCTTCCGGGACGTCACCCTGCTGCACCGCCCGGCCGGCGGCGTCCTGGACTTCTTCGTGCACGCCTCCTACGACCACGTCGCCGGCACCGGCACGCTGCGCGTCGACTCCGACGTGGACGGCCGGGTCACCGTGCCGGACCTGGGCATCGACGTCGCGACCGGCGAGGCGGTGACGGTGCCGGCCGAACCCTGGTCGGCGGAGGTGCCGCGGCTGTACGACGGCGTGCTGGCCACCGAGGGCGAGCGGGTGCCGCTGCGCATCGGCTTCCGCACGGTGGAGCTGTCGGACGGCCTCATCAAGGTCAACGGACGGCCCGTCCTCTTCAAGGGCGTCAACCGGCACGAGTGGCACCCGGAGCGGGGCCGCGCGCTGGACCTCGCCACCATGCGCGAGGACGTGCTGCTGATGAAGCGGCACAACGTCAACGCCGTCCGCACGTCCCACTACCCGCCGCACCCGGCCTTCCTCGACCTGTGCGACGAGTACGGCCTGTGGGTGATCGACGAGTGCGACCTGGAGACCCACGGCTTCGTCGAGCAGGGCTGGCGGGACAACCCCGTCGACGACGACCGCTGGACCCCGGCCCTGCTGGACCGGGCGGCCCGCATGGTCGAGCGCGACAAGAACCACCCGTCGGTGCTCCTGTGGTCCCTCGGCAACGAGGCCGGCACGGGCCGCGGCCTGACCGCCATGGCCGAGTGGATCCACGACCGCGACCCCTCGCGCCTCGTGCACTACGAGGGCGACATCACCTGCCGTGACACCGACGTCTACTCGCGGATGTACGCCGACCACGCCGAGGTCGAGCGGATCGGCCGCGGCCTGGACGGCGGCCCCGGCAGGCGGCGCCGGCTGCCCTTCATCCTGTGCGAGTACGCCCACGCCATGGGCAACGGCCCCGGCGGACTCGCCGACTACCAGCGGCTGTTCAAGTCGTACGACCGGCTCCAGGGCGCCTTCGTCTGGGAGTGGATCGACCACGGCATCGCCCACCCGGAGCTGGGCTACGCCTACGGCGGCGACTTCGGCGAGGAGCTGCACGACGGCAACTTCGTCTGCGACGGCCTGCTGTTCCCGGACCGGCGGCCCTCCCCCGGCCTGGTCGAGTTCAAGAAGGTGATCGAGCCGGTCGGGATCACCGGCGACGGCACGGACGGCACGGTCCGCGTGACCAACGCGTACGACATGGCGGACCTTTCGCCGCTCGCCTTCTCGTGGTCGTACCAGGTCGACGGCGAGACGGTCGGGTCCGGGCCGCTGTCGGTGCCCGCTCTGGCGCCCGGGGAGTCGGCCGACGTCAAGCTGCCCGAGCCGCCGCCCGGGGCACCGGCCGGCGAGGCCCACTGGACGGTCCGCGCGGCGCTCGCGGCCGACACCCGGTGGGCGCCGAAGGGCCACGTCGTGGCGTGGGGTCAGCTCCCGGCGTCCGAGCGCACCATCCCCCGGGTCCCGGCGACCGCCCGGCCGCTGACCGGGGCCGGGGACGGGGTGATCACGCTCGGCCCCGGCACCTTCGACGCGCGCACCGGCGCCCTCACGGCGGTCGGCGACATCGCCGTCACCGGTCTGCGCCTGGACGTGTGGCGGGCGACCACCGACAACGACGACGGCGCCCCCTGGCAGCCCGAGCTGCGCCACGGGCTGCTCTGGCGCGAACTGGGCCTGCACCGCGTGCGGCACCGCCTGGACGCGGTGGAGGCCGGCGAGGACGCGCTGACGGTCCGCACCCGGGTGGCGCCGGCCGCGCGGGAGGTGGGCCTGGCGGCGGTGTACCGCTGGACGTCCGACGGGGACCGGCTGCGGCTGACCGTGTCCGTGGCCCCGCAGGGCGAGTGGACGGTGCCGCTGCCCCGGCTCGGCATCCGGTTCGCTCTGTCCTCGGCCGACCGGGTCCGGTGGTTCGGCGGTGGTCCCGGCGAGGCGTACCCGGACACCAGGGCCGCCGCGATGGCCGGCCGCTGGGAGTCGACCGTGGACGAGCTGCAGACGCCGTACGTCCGCCCGCAGGAGAACGGCGCCCGCATCGACGTCCGGTGGGCCGAGCTGGGCGGCCTGCGCGTCGAGGGCGACCCGGAGTTCTTCCTGACCGCCCGCCGCTGGACGACCGAGCAGCTGGACGCCGCCGCGCACCGCAGCGACCTGGTGCCCGGCGACACCGTCTGGGTCAACCTCGACCACGGTCAGCACGGCATCGGCTCCCAGTCCTGCGGTCCCGGCCCGCTGCCGCAGTACCACCTGAAGGCCGAACCGGCCGAGTTCTCGTTCGTCTTCTCCGCGACCGAGGGGACGCGGGCCGTCTGACCGGCACGCTCCCGGCGGCTCCGCGACCTCGGCCGGCGTCGGTTCACCCGCCGGCCGGGGTCGCCTCGTGCGACCCGTCCGGTGTCCCTCCGGGCGAGCGGACCCGGTCCGCCGAACCCCGCCCCACTCGCCGGGCGGGCGGGACACCCGACGCGGTTCGGGCCGCCGACCGGGCGGGACGTTCGTGCGGTGTCCCGGCGGGCCCCTCGGCGCGCCGGATCACCCGGCGGAGTTCGCCGGCCCGCTCGCCGGGACGCCGCGCGCCAGTGTGCACACCTCGTCGTAGGAGGGTGTCGTGCCGACCGGGGTGCGCCCGCCGGCGATGTCGGCCACCGCGTCCAGCGCCGCGCCGAGCGCCCGCCGGTAGGGCAGCGAGCCGAGGCTGACCCGGGCCACACCGAGGTCGGCGAGCTGGGGGACGGTGGGCCCGGCGGTCGAGTACAGGATGTTCAGGGGGACTTCGAGACGCCGGACGAGGGCGGTGATCCGCTCCGGGTCGGTCAGCCCCGGCACGAACACGCCGTCGGCGCCCGCCTGCTGGTAGGCGTCGAGCCGCCGCAGGGTGTCCGTCTCGTCCCCGTCGCCCGACCAGTGGGTGTCGGTGCGGGCGTTGACGAACATTCCGGGTACGGCCGCCTTCACGGCGGCGATCTTCGCGGCGTGCCGCCCGGCCGGCCCGAGCCCGTCCTCCAGGTTGACCCCGACCGCCCCGGCCCGCCACAGCTCCCGCACCAGCTCGGCCACGTCCTGCGGGTCGTCGCTGAAGCCGCCCTCGGCGTCGACCGACAGGAAGTACGGCCCTGCGCCGAGAGAGGCGGCGAGGCGCTGGGTGTGCTCGCGGGTCACCCCCGCCCCGTCGGGCAGGCCGACGGCGGCGGCCACCGCGAGGCTCGACGTGGCGATCGCGGGGAAGCCGCGGGCGGCCAGGGCGGCGGCCGAGGCGTGGTCCCAGGCGTTGGGCAGCAACAGCGGCTCACCCGGACGGTGGTGGAGCCCGGCGAACGAGACCCCGTGGGGCTGTGCGGTCATACGCCCACGCTAGCCGCGGGACGTTTCGGCGCCCGCCGAAGCGTGCGCCGGTCCCGCACCGCCCGTCGCACGGTGCGGGGCCCTGGGCCCGCTCACACCCCCACGGCGACGTCTGCGCCGCGGCCGTCCAGCCGGACCCGGAACACGGGTCCCCCGCTCCAGCGGACCTCCAGCGCCCCCGGCCCGTCCCCCCGTACCGCCACCAGGTCCGCGAGCGGCGCCGGATCGGGCTCCCCGGTCAGCCGGGCCAGCGCGGCGAACAGCGTGGGGCCGGCGCCGGTCGTGCCGGTGAGCGCGTCGGACAGGCCGACGGCGGGCAGCAGTTCGGCCCGCTCGCCGCCCCTGCCCGCGGGCCAGCCGGTGACCCTGACCGGCGTGCCGGGGGCCGCGCCCGCCACCAGGTGGATGCGCACCTCCGCCGCGCCCCGGGCCAGCACCGCGCAGGTGACGGTGATCCCGTCGCGCACGGTGTGCCGGGACGCGGCCCAGCCCTCGCCCGTGCCGAGCGGCTCGATCCCGGTGCGAGCCGGATCGCCGCCCACGAAAACGCTGTTGTCGTACGAGGGTGCGGGCCCGGTGGCGGTGGAGTAGCCGAGCCGGGTGTAGTACGGGTCGTAGCGGACGTCCTCGCTGCCGTGGTTGTGCAGCCGGACCAGGCCGTCCGAACGGGTGGACTGCAGCAGCCAGTTGGGAGCCGGCAGGGGTCGCACCTCGTCGGCCCGCTCGACCGGGGCGGGCTCCTCCGGCGCGGTCCACACCTCGTGCTCGGGCGGCAGCAGCAGGCCGAGGAAGCCCTTGCTCGCCCAGTACGGGGAGGCGGGGCCCGAGTAGTCCTGCAGCACGGACTCGTCGGGGCCGAGCCAGCCGAGCGACAGCAGGCCCCGCTCGTCGAGCGCGCCGCCGTCGAGGAAGTACCGCAGGGCGCCGGAGGCCAGCCGGCGGGTCTCGCCCGGGGACAGCGGGGTGTGCCCGGTGAGCGCCCCGAGCCAGAGCGGGGCCGTGGTCGCGAAGCGGTAGGTCAGGGAACGGCCCTGGTGCACCGGGGCGCCGTCGCCGCCGAACAGGCGGGCGTAGCCGGCGAGGTGGCGGGACAGCCGCTCGCCGTACCGGGACAGCAGTTCCGCGTCGTCGGCCAGCCACGCGTGGAGCACCGGGTACAGGTGCATCGCCCAGCCGTTGTAGTAGTCGAACTTGCGGCCGTCGCCGTCGGTGTACCAGCCGTCGCCGGCGTACCAGCCCTCGATGCGCTCCAGCCCCCGGTCGATCGCCTTGCGGGCCGCTTCCTCCCGGTGACCGGTCTCCGCGAGGAAGCCGCCGACGGTGACCGGGAACAACTCCCAGTTGCACGGCCAGGGTTCGGCGGTGAGCGCGTCGGCCAGCCAGTCGGCCGTGCGCTCGCGCACGGAGTCGTCCAGGCGGTCCCACAGCAGCGGCCGGGTCAGCCGCAGGGCGAGGGCGACCGAGGCGGCCTCCACGAGGGGCTGACTGCGGTCCGCGACGCGCGGCCAGACACCGCCGGGGCCGGCCGCGAGGCCGTCGGCGTACCGGCCGAGCACGGTCTCGTCCCGGCGGAAGGCGGCCAGCAGGAGCGTGCGGGCGTACCCCTCCAGACCGTCCGAGAGGCGGCCGGAGCGGCTCTCGTGGTCACCGGGGAGGTGGTAGAGGGCGCGGTCCGGGGTGGCGCACGGCTCGACGGCGGCCAGCAGGGCGTCGGCCGTGGCCTCCCAGTGGGCGCGGGTGTAGCCGGTGTACGGGCTTCGGGCGCGGTCGTCGGCGGGCAGTCGCAGCACGGCGGTCGGTCCCCCTTCCTGGCGGGGCCTGGGACGCCCCGGCTTTGGTCGGGACGCCCCAGGAGTTCGTCCCTCCCCGTCGGCCCCCGGGGGACGGTATCGCGCCGGCACAAGCGCTTTCCAGAAGGGGGCGTCACATCGTCCGCAAACCGGCCGTGCAGACGCCGAAGCCGTTCCCCGTGCGTGCACGGGCGTTCCGGCGGGCCGCCGGTTCCCCCGCTCCACCAGCGTCGTGGCCTGAGCCCACGTCCCTTGGCGGGACGGCCGGTTCCCCGCCTCGACCAGGACCTGTCCGGCCGATCGTGCGAGCACTCGGCGTGCGGGTCGTTGCTGTGGAGGCGGGGCGACTTCAGTGCTGCCGCGTGAGAACGACTGCGGCCGTCTCTGCTTGATACGGCTGACCCTTCCGTGCCGGCGCCGGGTCCCCGGACATCCCCGGGGGCCCGGCGCCGCATCCGCCATCCTGCGGTGAGCTGCCATCAGCGCATACCGGGAGCGTCGAGTGCCGCGCGCCGGTCCGGGCCGATGACCGTGAGGCTACTTCTGCAGGAAGGATTCCAGCATGGCCGTCAGTTCCTGCGGCTTCTCCTCGGTCACGAAGTGTCCTGAATTCTTCAGCACGCGTCCGGTGACGTTCACGGCGTATTCACGCGCTTGGTCGGCGATCACATTGCCGAAGGAGTCCTGCCCGCCGATGGCGAGGACGGGCATCTTCAGTTTGCCCTGTGCCCGGAACTCGTTGTCCTGCTGAACGTTCGCGCGGATCTGACGGTAGATACTCATCCACGCCTTCGTGCGGCCGGGTTCCTTCAGGAAGTGGGCGTAGTAGTCATAGTCCGATGGCGTGAACGCCGACTTGTTGGCCGGTGCCATGTACTCAGCGATCAGAGCATGGACGAGGTCACGCTCGTGACCGGCGATGAGCTGTTCGGCGACAGGCAGCTGAAACATGCCCCAGTGCCACGGCGTGGGCTTCTTGGGGTCGGCGTTCAGAGCGGGGTAGGTGAAGTAGCTGTCGTCCGCGATGGGGGCTTCCATCACGGCCATGCGGCGTACCTCCGACGGCCACTGCGCCGCGTAGGCGTAGGCGACCCACACACCGACATCGTGGCCGACCACCTGGACGCCCTTGTTGAGTCCCAGCTGCTTCAGCATCTGGTGGACGTCCTTGGCCAGTTGTGCGGCCTGGTAGCCACTCTTGGTGACCTGCGAGTCGCCTGTGCCGCGCAGGTCGACGGCGATCACGGTGTGAGTCCTGGAGAGCGGGCCCATCTGGTGCCGCCACTCGGCCCACGTCTGAGGGAACCCGTGGATCAGCACGACAGGCGAGCCCTTGCCGCCCCGCACATAGTGCATGCGGAAGCCATCCACCTCCGCGTACTGGGACCGAAAACCAGCGGGTGGCCTTGCCTGCGGATAGCTCGACGGCGACGGCGCAGCCGTCGAGCCAGGCCGGTGACTTGCGCCCCATGCTCCGGAGCCCGAGGTGAAGGAGATCGCCAGGACAGCCATCAACGTCGCGATGAGCGCGATGATCCTTTTGGTCTTTCCGATTCCGATGGTCATTGGTGCACCTACTTGGAGTCGGTATCTCGTCATCCGTCATCAGACGTGTGAGATACGATTTCTCCCCCCTCGGTGCGGTACTGCACTTACCGAAGATTTCGTACCGCAGGTCTTCTGTTGTCCCCCGGAGTCACTGCCCGGCGGGTGCAACCGTCAGGAGGGGTGCGGCATCCAGCAGGACGGCCGCGGCGGCGCGCGCGGTCGTGGCCGCGGTGGGGTCACGGTCCATGCGTGCGGACTGTTCCGCGCCGTCGTACAGCTGGTGGAGTTGACGGGCCAGCGTGTCGGGGTCGGCGTACCCGGATGCGGTGGCCAGTTCGGTGAACAGGCCGCGCAGCCACGCGCGGTAGGTGTCGGCCACCTTGCGGACGGCGCTGTCCTCGGCCATTTCGGCGGAAGCCCGCGCAAAGGGGCAGCCATTGAACCGAGGGTCTGTGAGTACCTCGCCCAGCGCGTCGAAGACGCCGAGCAGCCGCTCGCGCGGAGTGCGGAAACGCCTCAGGGTGCGGGCGATGTGGTCCTTCCTGCGCTCGAAGCGGAGTTCGAGGTAGGCGCAGACAAGGCCTTCCTTGTTTTTGAAGGTGTTGTACAGCGACGCCTTGGCCACCCCGGCGTGTTCGATCACGCGGTCGATGCCGACGGTCTGCACGCCTTCACTGTAGAAGAGCTCATTGGCCGCCTCGAGCAGCCGCTCGCGTGTGGACGCCCTGCCTGGGATCTTGGTAGCCATGGCCATCTCCTTACGCGTAGACCGTCCTGTCTAACGTAACACGGAATCACCCCACAGTAGACAAATCTGTTCAAGATTTCGCCGAGGAGGGAAGGCACCCCTCTGAGGCCTGCGCCGCGGGCACCGCCTCCGCGATGGGGGCCTCCTGCTGGACCCCCGGTACCCGGTGCGAGCGACGACTGCTGCGCACGAGTCCCGCCAGGGCCGCGAGGGCCAGCACGATGACGGCGATGCCGTACTCCCGGGAGGTCTGCACCAGGCCCCCGCCGTGCACGACCAGCACGCCGGCGATCACGGCCGGAACACCCAGGCCGACGTAGCACACCACGTACAGGAGGGAGAGGATGCCGGCGCGTTCATGCGGCTTGACCTGCGGCACGACGAGCCTGATGCCGCCCTGGAACCCGCTGCCGAAACCGAGGCCGGCTATTGCGGCGCCCGCGAGGAACCCGGCCACGGACGAGGTGCCGCCGCTGCCCGAAGCGATGGACACCAAGGTGATCGCGACACCGGCGATCAGTGCGCCGACGCTGATCAGCATCACGGTCCGCGTTCCGGCGCCGCGCAGTGTCAACGCGGCCAGGCCGGCGAAGCCCGCGACGATGAACAGGGGCATGCTTCCCCACACCGCGGAGGAGGAGTGCACCAGGCTCCGTGTGATGGCCGGCCCCAGTGCCCCGTACAGGCCATTCAGCGCCCACGCCGCGAACATGACGGGCGCGGCGATCGCCACCGAGGCCCGCGCCGACCTGGGCAGCTTGAACTCGGGGACCATGCCGGCCAGCGCGCCCGGCTGGCGGCTCACCGTCTCCTTCAGGGCGAGAACGGCCAGCGCCTGCAGAACGAAGACACCGAGCAGCACCGCGTAGACGAGGCGGGTGGGGGCCGGCAGGTACTGCACGATCAAGCCGGAGGCAAGGGCGCCCGACATCGTTCCCAGCAAGGGCGTGAGGGAGTTCAGGAATCCGCCCTTGCGCACGTCGATGTCGAGCATCCCGGCACCGAGCGCACCCACCCCGGCACCCGTGCTCAGCCCCTGCAGGACGCGGGCAGTCATCAAAGCGCCCACATCGCCGGCCGTGATGAACACGATCATGGCCAGCGCCTGCACGATCAGGGCCGCCACGAGGACCGGGCGTCGTCCGACATGGTCGGAGACCTTCCCGAAGAAAAGGAGTGAGGAGAGCACGGCTATCGCGTACACGCCGAAGACGACCGTGATGGTGATGGGCGAGAAGCCCCAGTGCTGCTGGTAGATCGCGTAGACAAGGGTCGGTGCGCTGGAGGAGGCCAGAAGAGAAGTGGTGATGGAGGCCAGCACACCCAGCGAGGCTTTGGGCCCCAGACCCGGGACCCGGCGTCGTGGAGCCGCGTGGATGGGGGGCCGCTTGACCGGAACGTCCGGGGGGGTAGGGCGAGACATGCCCCCATAGTAGACAGACCTGTCTGTTGAGACCAACGGCGCAACCTCGCAAGTTGCGTCCACCGGACCCACCACACCCCGGCCGCCGCGTCCACCACCCGACCGAGACCACCATGGCGACGCCCGCGCCGCGGGCGAGACCGCTGCCGGGCGAGGTCGCGAGCGCGATGGCCGGGGCGACGCCCGCGCAGGAGCCGATGCACCGGAAGGCCTGCTGGGGCACCGGAGCCCATGGCTGCTCGCTGGGCCGGTACGGAATGAGACCCTCCCTCACCCCTCACGGAACGGGCACTAAGACCGATCTGTCTAGCGTGAGAGGGCCCGCTCACCCGACCAGGGAAAGTGATCCAAGATTCGCACATCCCGTTTCGAGCCGTCGCCAAATATGCAGCTCAGGCCGTGCGGACGGCCGTACAGACGCCTCACGGGCCCAAAAATTCACGTTGCCGCTGATTGCGTAGCGTGACATTACGAGTTCGACAAGTAGCGAGCGACGTCCTTCACCATTTCACACCTTGCCCCTGGAAGACAGATCTGTCTAACATGAGGAAGTCCGATTCGCCCTATTGAGGAAGTGACCTATGGGCCGCATCGTGCCGGATTCGACGCATGACGAGAAACAGCTTCAGGAGGGACTCGTGGGTTCCCGAACGTTCCGGAATACAAAGATCAGCAGGATCATCGCGCTCATCGCGGCGCTGGCAGCCGTCCTGACGGGCGCCACGATCGCAAGCACCACAGCATGGAGCCAGAGTCGGGAGCATGGCGCCGGGGCCGGGCACGCGACGTGGCGACAAGCGGAACCGCCCCCCGGTTTCCAGTCCAAGTACGCGGAAGTCAACGGGTTCCGCATGCATTATGTGCGAGGCGGCAAGGGTTCGCCGGTGGTGCTGATCCACGGTTTCCCTCAGACGTGGACCGAGTGGCGGCAGCAAATGGGCCCACTGTCGAAGAAGCACACCGTGATCGCCGTCGACCTGCGTGGCACGGGCAACTCGCAGGTCACCAAGAGCGGTTACTCGATGGCGCAACTGGCCGGGGACGTGCATCAACTGCTGAAGCAGCTGAAGCTGAACAACGGAGTCGAGGTCGTTGGTCATGACGTCGGTTCGTCGGTCAGCTACTTCTACGCGGTCCAGTGGCCGTCGGAGGTGCGCCGCATGGCCGTGATGGAAGCCCCTGTCCCGGACAAGAGCTTCTACAGCATCCCCGCTCTGGAAGCCGACCCGAACAAGCCCTCGGCGTGGCACTTCGGCCTGTTCCAGCTGCCTCTCGCCGAGCAGCTCATCGCCGGCCACGAGCGCGCCTTCGTCAAGGGAATAGTCGGCGAGTACCTGGGGCAGAACAAGTCCGCGTTCACACCGTCCGACTACGACTTCTACGCCCACTACCTGAAGCAGCCGGGGCGTACGACGGCCTGGATGAGCGTGTACCGCCAGTTCCGCGAAGACATCCGCCAGAACGCGAAGTTCGCGGCCAAAGGCAAGCTGAAGATGCCCATCCTGGCGATCGGCGGCTCGCAGTCGTTCGGTGAAGCCATTCCTGCCCAGTGGCGCAAGTACGCGGTGAACGTCGACGGCCGGGTCCTTGAGGGCTCGGGGCACTGGGTGACGGAGGAGAAGCCGCAGGAACTGACAGCCCTGCTGCAGTCCTTCCTGAACAAGTAGGCCGGGACACACCCGTCCCGGGCAGCCACAGGCTCCCACGAGACTCCGGCGGTGCCCAGCGGTGTCGCCGGAGTCGTGTTGTCGTGCGGAGCTGATGTCGGTAACTCAGCCGGAGAATCCCCTCCTTGAGGCTGTGCCCACAGGCAGGTCTCAGGGGTCTGATGGATCTCTCCGGAGTTGGCCTGAACAGGTCTGTCTCAAGGACAGGTGATAAACCATGGCGGCCAAGGTGTCTGCGCGTGAGCGACTGCTTGAAGCGGCTGACGATCGGCCGGACAGGTCCTAGCGTCGTGGTATGAGCAGCGCCACCTCCTTCCCCAGTTCACCCAGCTTCCCCACCCTGGCCGCGGCCCTCGCCGCCGGGACGGTCGTGCTCGACGGCGGCATGTCCAACCAGCTGGAGTCCGCGGGGCACGACCTGAGCGACGAGCTGTGGTCGGCGCGGCTGCTCGCCGAGCGGCCGGACGCGGTCATCGAGGCGCACCTCGCCTACTTCCTCGCGGGTGCGAGCGTGGCGATCACCGCCAGCTACCAGGCCACGTTCGAGGGCTTCGCACGGCGCGGCATCGGTCACGAGGAGGCCGCGCGGCTGCTCGCGCTGAGCGTCGAACTGGCCCGCGAGGGCGCCGGGCGGGCCGCCGCGGCGGGCGTCGGGCGCCCGCTGTGGGTGGCGGCTTCGGCGGGGCCGTACGGGGCGATGCTCGCGGACGGCTCCGAGTACCGGGGCCGGTACGGGCTGAGCGTGGCCGAGCTGGAGCGGTTCCACCGCCCGCGGCTCGAGGTGCTGGCCGCCGCCGCGCCGGACGTCCTCGCGCTGGAGACCGTCCCGGACACCGACGAGGCGACCGCGCTGCTCCGGGCAGTGCGCGGGCTCGGTGTCCCGGCCTGGCTGTCGTACACGGTCGACGGTCGGCGCACCCGCGCCGGTCAGCCGCTGGAGGAGGCCTTCGCCCTGGCCGCCGGCGTCGACGAGGTGATCGCGGTGGGCGTGAACTGCTGCTCCCCCCGCGACGTGGCACCGGCCGTGGAGATCGCCGCGCGGGTCACCGGCAAGCCGGTCGTGGTCTACCCCAACAGCGGAGAGGCCTGGAACGCCGAAACCCGCGCCTGGGACGGGCGCACCTCCTTCGACACCGGACAGGTCGAGGCGTGGCGCGCGAAGGGGGCCCGGCTGATCGGCGGCTGCTGCCGCGTGGGGCCGGAGACGATCGCCTCCATCGCGAGGACGCTGGACGCGGCCTGAGCCGTTCGCCGCGCTCCCTCACCGAACGGAACCAGGGTGCCGGGGCCGGGCAACGTCCCTCCAGGGAAGCACCGTCCATGACGCGGGGCACGCACCGACGGCCGCTCACTTCCGCGCTGTCCTGACGAGGCCGGACGCGGCGACCCCGCCCGGTCGGCCCAGGCCCTCACCCGGGGAGGCGGGGACACGCCCGGCCCCAGCCTCGGACTGGCGTGGCGCCATGGAGGGGCGTGCGGGCCCAGCCTTGCACCGGCATGCCGCCGGGGAAGGGCGTGCGCCTGCTGGTTCAAGAGGCGCGCATCACCGGCCGGTCCGCCGTACCCGCGCCCTGTCAGCGGCGCAGTGTGCCGACCGAGCGACGCAGGCGGCGCATGGCGGAGGCCAGTTCCGCGCCGGGGGCGCGGGGGACGGAGGCCGGGCGCGGTTGCGGCGGGGTGGGCGCGGCCGACCAGAGGGCGATCTCCGCGTCCCGGGGGCCGTATGCGGTGTACGGGGCACCGTCGCCGAAGATCCGTACGGGGTGCGTGGCGTCCCAGGCCGGCCAGCCGGGGTCGCCGGTCGTCGCGAACCGGACCCAGGCCGAGTGCATCGCGTCGCACAGCTCCTGCGGGGCGCCCACGCCGGCCAGCTTCTGCGACTCCGGGCTGTCGCCGCTGTCGAACACGAAGCCCAGCTCCAGGGCGTGGCATGCGCCGAGCCCGGGCAGGAGCGACGGCCAGGCGAACTCGTAGAGGTAGGAGTTGCCGGCGCGCGCGTCGGCGAGGCGGTGCAGCGGGATGCGCAGCAGGTGGTCGGTGACCATCTGGCCGACGATCTCGGCGGCGCCGGCGTCGGGGCGCAGGGCGCGGTAGCCGCGCGGTACCTCGTGACCGGTGTGGCAGCGGGCCATGGCCCCGGCGAGCGCGACGGCGCCGAGCCGGTCGACGCGCTCGACCAGTCCGCCGGGCACCAGCCAGAGCCGGTACTCGTCCCGGGTCCAGCCCATGAGCAGTTCCACGCCCGGGGCGGCCTCGCCGTCGATCAGGGCCTTGAGCGGGTCCCGGGGCACCAGGTCACCGTCCACGACGATGCCGAACGCGGGGCCGCCCAGCACCGGGCTGCTCAGCCGGCCGACCTCGGCCTGGGTGCGCAGCAGCTGGTCGCGGTCGACGTCGGCGAACGCCGTCGCGGTGGCCGGGATCTTCAGCCGGGCCGCCATGCGGCGCACCATGCGGCGCACCTTGTCCCGCTCCGAGACCTCCGGCGGGCCGCTCTGCAGCACCCCCCGCCGGACCAGGCCCCGGGTGTGGGGCGAGGCGAGCAGGGCGCCGGCGCTGATCGCGCCGGCCGACTGGCCGCACAGGGTGACGCGGTCCGGGTCGCCGCCGAAGGCCCCGATCGCCTCGTGCACCCAGCGGAGCGCGGCGAGCTGGTCGCGCAGGCCGGGGTTGGGCGGCGCGTCCGGGAACAGGCCGAACCCCTCGACGCCCAGCCGGTAGTTGACCGAGACGCAGACGACGCCGTCGCGGGCGAAGGAGCTGCCGTCGTACACGGGCACCGCCGAGGAGCCCCGGGTCAGCGCGCCGCCGTGCAGCCACACCAGGACCGGCAGCCGGGCCCCGGGGTCGGGCGAGGGCGTCCATACGTTGAGGTTGAGACAGTCGTCGCCGGGGATCTCCGGGTCGGACAGGTACTGGGCGAAGGCCTCGGAGTACGGCGGCTTCGGCGCGGTCGGCCCGAAGACGGCCGCGTCGCGCACCCCGTCCCAGGGCTCGGGCGGCTCGGGCGGGCGGAACCGCCGGGGGCCGAACGGCGGGGCGGCGTACGGGACGCCGCGGAACACCGCGATGCCGTGCTCGTACCGGCCGCGTACGGACCCGTGGGGCGTTGCGACCACGGGGCTCGTCCGGTCTGCCGTCATCCGCCCACCAGCCCTTCGCCGCGCACGTGCACTGTTCTCATCAGAGCACCACACCGCCCGGATGTATTCCGGTGCACAGACCCGGGAGTGGGCTGTTCGGTGTAACGGGGTGCCAGGGAAGGCATACCCAGCGTGCGGGACGCATCCCGCGCCGGGCTCTCCGGGACCGGCCGAGGGCCGACGGGCCGGGCCGACCGGGGGCCGACGGGCACTCCCGGACCGACCGGGACCGAGTCCGGGTCCGCCCGGACCGACCAAGGACCGACGGGCACTCCCGGACCGACCGGGACCGAGTCCGGGTCCGCCCGGGCCGATCGGGGGCCGCGTCCGCCCGGCCCCCACAGTCACCGGGGACCGGGCGCGGTGACGGCGGGGTGCCTCCCCCAAGGAGGCGTCCGGTCGTCGCCGCGCCGGGCCGTCTCAGTCCTGCGCGTGCCGGCCGGCGGCCCCGACGATGGCCTCGACCACGTCCACGGCGCTGCCGTCGTGGTCGCTGCCCGCGGTGCCGCTGCCGGTCTGCAGGTTGGCGGCGCGGTCCACCTCCAGCCAGGAGTCGGCGTGCGAGTTGTCGATCACGGTGACCAGGCCGCCGGACGCTGCCGCCGGGCCGGCACCCGCGCCGAGGACCGCCGCGGCGACCGCGGTCGCCCGTGCGAGCTGGGGTACGAGTCCCCCGCCGGTGCGGGTCATACGCCCGCGCCCTCGGGGACGAGCCGCTCGCGGGCGATGTTGCGCTCCAGCAGGCTGGTGGACGCCTTCACGCCGACCCCGCTCGCCGGGTCGACCTCCGGCAGCCGGCCGTCGGCGGCCTTCAGCCGGGCGAGCGCGGAGTCCATCGCCTCGTGGGCGGCGAACAGGCAGGGCGTGCTGTAGATCGCCACGTCGACGCCGAGCGCGGACAGCTCGCCGAGGGAGAGGCGGGGCGACCTGCCGCCGGCGATCTGGTTGAAGAGCAGCGGCTTGTCCTCGACGACCTTGCGGATCCGCTCGATCCACTCGACGCTGCGCACCCCGTCGACGAGCACCACGTCCGCGTCGGTCGCGGCCAGCCGCTCGGCCCGGTGCAGGATGTCGTGCTCGTCGGTGGCGTCCGTACGGGCGACGACCACCAGGTCCTTCCGGGTCTCGAGGATCTGGTGCAGCTTGTCGAGGTACTCCTCCAGCGGCAGCACCTGCTTGCCGTCGGCGTGTCCGCAGCGGCGGGGCCGCTTCTGGTCCTCCAGGATCACGCCGGAGGCGCCGATGCGCTCCAGCCCCTCGACGACGTGGCAGGCGACCTCGGGGTCGACGTACCCGTCGTCGATGTCGACCAGCAGGTGGTGGTGCGGGAACGCGCCCCGCAGCCGCTGGACGAAGGCCACCATGTCGGGCCAGGCGATGAATCCGATGTCCGGCAGCCCGTAGTACGAGGCCGCGAAACCGAAGCCGGAGACGAACATCCCGTCGTAGTGCTGGGCCGCGATCGACGCCGAGTACATGTCGTACACGCCGATCAGCGGTGTGGTCCCGGGCCCGGCGATGCGCTCACGCAGCTTCTTCCCGTAAGTCAAGGTCCGGCTCCTCCTGTGGGTGGGTGACGCGGGACGGGGGCCGCCGCGTCTCGACGCCCTTTGCCAAGACAAGAGCATTCATAGATATGTCCATGGCTGGGAACTTACGCGACCTTTACTCACCCGGACGGCGCAACCGGTTCACCGCAGAAACGTCACTCGACGAGCCGTCCCGCCCAGGCGAACCCGCCGTCCAGGTGGGCCAGGAACGCGGGGTCGCGGTAGGCGTCCGCGGCGTGGCCGAAGGCCGTGTAGAACACCCGTCCGCCCCCTGGTCCCTGTTCGCGGCACCAGGCCAGCGGGTGGTCCGCTCCCATCCCGCCGCCGTCGTACGACGCTTCGTCGGCGCGCAGCAGCACGCGCACCCGGCCGCGCGGGTTCTCGTCGAAGTCGTACCACTCGTCGGTCACGTCCCAGGCGGCGGGCAGGTGCCGGGTCGCCGGGTGGCCCGCGTCCTCGACGAGGGCCCGGCCCGGCTGGTGCGCGGGATGCCGCACGAACCGGGCGCCGAGGAGGGTCCCGAAGTACGGCCAGCCGTACTCGGTGCAGGCGGCCGCGTGCACCCCGGCGAAGCCGCCGCCGGCGTCGACGTACCGCGCGAGCCGGGACCGGCCGGCCGGGGTCAGCACGTCACCGCTGGTGGAGAGGAAGACGACGGCCGCGTAGCCGTCCAGCGGCCGTTCGAGTACCGCAGGGTCCTCGGTGTGCTCGACGGCGAACCGGCCGAGCCCGCGCACGGCGGCGACGGCGGCCGGCAGGGAGTCGTGGCGGTAGTCGGTGGTGCGGGTGTAGAGCAGCAGTCGCGCGGCCATGCGGAGACCCTATGCCGGGCGGCGCCCTTCCTTCCGCGACGTTCGTTCCTTTCCGCGACGTTCTCCCGGCCGGCGGCGGCCTTGAACTCCCGGGTGCGCACGAGGGACCGGCACAAGGTGTCCGATTCCTTCAAGACCGGCCCGGCGCGGCTGCCTACGGTGGCCGCATGACTGCACGATTCGCCCTGATCGGCGTGGTGGTCTCCGACATGGCCGCCTCGCTCGCCTTCTACCGTCGCCTCGGGCTCGTCTTCCCGGAGGGTGCCGAGTCGCAGCCGCACGTCGATGCGGAGCTGCCCGGTGGGGCGACCTTCGCCCTCGACACCGAGGACACCATCCGCTCCTTCCATCCCGCCTGGCGGCCACCGGCCGACGGGGGCCGGGTCTCGCTCGCCTTCCGGTGCGAGGCGCCGGCCGAGGTCGACGCGCTGTACGCGGGCCTGGTGGACGCCGGGTACCACGGGGAGCTGAAGCCGTGGGACGCGTTCTGGGGGCAGCGGTACGCCACCGTGCACGACCCCGACGGCAACGGCGTCGACCTGTTCGCCCCGCTACCCACCGCCGAGTAGCTCTCCGAGCGGCATGCCCGCCAGCTCCCGGACCTCCCGGGCGAGGTGCGGCTGGTCCGCGTACCCGGCGCGGACGGCCGTCTCGGCGTACGGCACGCCGGAGCGGGCCAGGGCCAGCGCCCGCTGCAGGCGCAGGATGCGCGCCAGGGTCTTGGGGCCGTAGCCGAACGCGGCCAGGCACCGGCGGTGCAAGGTGCGGGCGCCGACGCCGAGTTCGCTCGCCGTGACCGCGACCGGGCGGCCCTCGTCCAGGCGGGCCACCAGCCGGTGCAGCAGCGGGTCGGGGGGCGCGGTGTGCGCGGCGCGGTCCAGGGCGATGTCCTCCAGTGCCGTCGCCGGGTCCGGCGCGGCCTCGACGCGGCCGGACAGCCGCCGGACCCGGGCGGCGGGCCACAGGTCCGCCAAGTCCACGCGCCGGTCGCGCAGTTCGTGCGCCGGGACGCCGAGCAGGGCGGGCGCGGTGCCGGGGAAGAAGCGGACGCCCGCCCAGGAGCGGGCCGGGCCCTCGGGCACGTACGGGCGGGTGTCGGGGCCCGCGACCAGCAGCCGGCCCTCGCTCCACAGCAGGTCCATGCAGCCGTCCGGCAGCACGGGCCCGGCGGCGCCGACCGGGGTGTTCGTCCACACCACGGCGCCGGTCAGCCGGGATGCCCGCTCCGCGTACACGGGGGTCAGCGTACGCGGTGCTCCCGAGGCCGGGGAGGGCGTCGACCTCCAGGGGTGGAGCCGCGTGCGGTCGGCGTCCGGTCGGCAGGGCGTCGGCGACCCGTCCGCGTGGGTCGGTGGAGCGGTCGGCCGGGGTCGCGCGGTACACCCCGGACCCGGTGGCGCGCGCCCACGACGCTCATCGGCGCCGACGTGGAGCGCGGCGGGACCAGGGGCCGCCCGCGCGACGCCCTGCCGACCCTCCCCGCCGAGACGTGGCTGCGCCGCTCACCGACCCGCAGGCGCAAGGGGCAAAGACGTGACTCAGCCCGCTCACCGACCCACAGGTCCGAGGGGAAAAGACCTGGCCACATCACCGTCCACCCGCGTCTGCAGCCGCAGCTGCAGCGCCGCGCGGCCGCCCGCCCACCGACCCCCAGGTCCAAGGGGCAAAGACCTGGCTCCGCCCGCCCACCGACCCGCAGGCGCGGGTGGCGGAACCATGCTTGATCGCCGGGTCACCGGGACCGCCGTCACCTCTGCGGCGCCGTCACCCCTGCGGCGGCGGCGTGCCCCCGTCGCCGTGCTCGGGCAGGTGCGGTCCGCTCCCGTTGTCGCAGGGGCGGCCACCGCTCGCCCGGTCCTGCGGCTGCTGCCCCCTGCCCGTGTCCCGCGCCTGCTGTCCGCCCGCCTTGTGCGCGTGCTGCGGGTGTTTCACGTGCGAGCGCAGGCGGGCCGTCACGTCCTCGGGCGGCAGGAACCGGGACCAGCGCTCGGGGAACTCCGAGGGCATGTCGGGGTCGTCCGGGTCGCTCTCGCGGGCCGCCGCGGCCCGGGCGACGTACTCGGCGACCTGGGCCTCGCGCACCCGCTCGTTGGCCGCGCGCGCGGCGGCCGTGGCGGCGGCCGGCCAGACCCGGTCGATCGCGGCGTTGACCGCGGCCCCCACGAGCACGGCGAAGGCCGACACGCCGATCCACAGCAGCACGGCGACGGACGCGGCGAGGGAGCCGTAGATGGTGGCGCCCTCGACGGTGTGCACGAGGTAGATCCGCAGCAGGAAGCTGCCCAGCACCCACATGGCCAGGGCGACGAGGGCGCCGGGTACGTCCTCGATCCACGGGGAGCGGACCGGCACGGAGACGTGGTAGAGGGTCGTCAGGAAGACGATGGACAGGACCATCACGACCGGCCAGTACAGGACCTGCACGACCGTCTCCGACCACGGCACCACCCGCACGACCGCGTCCGGCCCGGCCACCATCAGCGGCAGCGCCACCGAGCCGATCAGCAGGGCCACGATGAACAGCAGGAAGGACATCACCCGCGTCTTGACGATGCCCCGGACGCCGTCGAGGCCGTACATGACGGTGATCGTGTCGATGAACACGTTCACCGCGCGCGAGCCCGACCACAGGGCGAACACGAAGCCGATGGAGATGACGTCGGGCCGGCCGCCCTTCATCACGTCGTGCAGGATCGGCTCGGTGATCTCCTTCACGCCCTTGTCGGACAGCACGGTCCGGGAGGCCTCGAGGATGTTGGTCTCCAGGCTCGTGATGGTGTGGGCGCCGGTCCAGGTGTCGACGTAGGCGAGCAGCCCGATGAGGCACAGCAGCAGCGGGGGCACGGACAGCAGCGTGAAGAACGCCGCCTCGGCCGCGAGGCCCAGGATGCGGTACTCCATGCACGAATTGACGGTGTCCTTGAGCAACAGCCAGGCGGTCCTGCGCTTGGAGACGTTCCGGTAGAGGGCTCGGGCCCGGTGGAGCCGGCCGGCCGGCCGCTCGGGGGTTTCACTTCCTGGCTGCACGACCCAAAGGTATCCGCAGCGGCCGAGGACGCTCACCTCGCGGTGGGCAGGGCGGCCTCTTCGGCTCAGGTGAGCGGGACCGGGGCCGGGCCCGGTGACGTCGTGCCACTCCGGAGGCCATCACCGCCGCCGTCCCGGGTAGGTTCGCAGTCATGGCAGGCACCTCCACCCACACCGTGACGAACCAGCCGCCCCCGCTGGTCGGCTACGACGTCTTCACCGCCGACCGCGCCCTGGTGGAGGCGGTCGAGCGGCACACCCCCGCCGACGTGCTGGACGAGGTGCGCAGCGAGCTGTCCGCGCTCGGCCGGACCTCGGGTTCGGCTCAGGTGCAGGAGTGGGGTGTGCAGGCGAACGAGCATCCGCCCCGGCTGCGCACCCACGACCGGTACGGCCACCGCGTCGACGAGGTCGAGTTCCACCCGGCCTGGCACCGGCTGCTCGGCAAGGGCGTCTCGGCCGGGCTGACCGGGGCCTGGACGCGCCCGGCCGGGCATGTGCGCCGGGCCGCCGGGTTCCTCGTGTGGACCCAGGTCGAGGCGGGCAACTGCTGCCCGCTGTCCATGACCCACGCGGCCGTGCCCGCGCTGCGCACCGACCCGGCGCTCGCCGCCGTGTGGGAGCCGCGGCTCACCTCCACGGTCTACGACCGGGACCTGCGGCCCGCCGGCCGCAAGGCCGGAGCACTCTTCGGCATGGGCATGACCGAGAAGCAGGGCGGCAGCGACGTACGGGCGAACACCACCGCCGCCCGTCCGCTGGCGGAGGACGGCACCTACGCCCTGACCGGGCACAAGTGGTTCTGCTCGGCGCCGATGTCCGACGCGTTCCTGGTGCTGGCCCAGGCCCCCGGCGGCCTGACCTGCTTCCTGGTGCCGCGGGTGCTCGACGACGGCAGCCGCAACGTCTTCCGGATCCAGCGGCTGAAGGACAAACTGGGCAACCGCTCCAACGCCTCCGCCGAGGTCGAGTTCGACGGCACCTGGGCGCGCCGGGTGGGGGAGGAGGGGCGCGGGGTGCGCACCATCATCGGGATGGTCGCAGCGACCCGGCTGGACTGCGCGCTCGGCTCGGCGGGCCTGATGCGGCAGGCGGTGGCGCAGGCGATCCACCACTGCACCCACCGCGAGGCGTTCGGCGGCAGGCTGATCGACAAGCCGCTGATGCGCAACGTCCTCGCCGACCTCGCACTGGAGTCGGAGGCCGCGACCGCGCTCGCGCTGCGGCTGGCGGCGGCCCACGACGACGGGAGCGAGCAGGAGCTCGCCTTCCTGCGGCTGGCCGTGCCCGCCGCCAAGTACTGGATCACCAAGCGGTGCGCACCGGTGGCGGTCGAGGCCGCCGAGTGCCTGGGCGGCAACGGCTACGTCGAGGAGTCCGGCCTGCCCCGGCTGGTGCGCGAGTCGCCCCTGAACTCCGTCTGGGAGGGCGCCGGCAACGTCCAGGCGCTCGACGTGCTGCGCGCGCTGCAACGGGAGCCGGGTGCGCTCGACGCCTGCCTCACCGAGATCGGCCGGGCCCACGGCGCCGACCACCGGCTCGACCGCGCGGTCAAGGGCCTCTTCACCGAACTCGCCGACCTGGAGGGCATGGAGGGCCGCGCCCGTCGCCTGGTCGAACGCCTCGCCCTGGCCCTCCAGGGCTCCCTGCTGGTCCGCCACGCCCCGGCGGAGGTCGCCGACGCCTTCTGCGCCTCCCGCCTGGGCGGCGACCACGGCTCTTCCTTCGGCACCTTGCCGGCGGGCCTGGACCTGACCTACGTGGTGAACCGGGCGAGTCCGGCTTCCTGACAGGCGTGCGCGGACCCGCGCAGGGGCGCGGGGCCGGCGAACCCCAGTAGGGGTGGTGCTGCGCCGACACGGCACCACCCCCACCTCATGGGCCCCTTGAAGCCCCGGACGCGTAACGCGTCGCCGTCAAGTCTCAGCCGTCCGCCGGTGGTTCACCAGGGTTGCAGAGGGTTGCAACTTGTTGGCGCATGTGCGCGGAGTGTGTGCCTCCGGCCTGCCCGTACCGGCAGTATGAGGGGCACAGCCGGACCGGAATCCGCCGCCCGGACGGCTTGACAAGCATGTTCGATGCCCTTCTCCGGGAGGAACCCAGTGGGGAACCCGCCGATGAACGTGGCGCGACTGGCCGCCGTGGATGCGGCGCAGGCGGCGCGGGTGCTGAGCGAGGTACGCGAGGCCACGCTGTCCGGTCAACGTGCGCGGATCGCGCCGCGGCCGGTGATCGAGCAGTCCTGGGGGCGGATGCTGCGCAGCGGCGTCGACCCCGACCGGGACTTCAGGTCCGGGCTGCTGGCCTCCGAGGAAGTGCTGCGCCGGCGCGAGGAGTCGCCGCTCCGGCACGTCCTGCCGGTGCTGCGCGAAGGTCTGCTTTCGGTCGCGGACGTCGCCCAGCACATCATGGTCGTCGCGGACGCCGACGGGCGCGTGCTGTGGCGCGAGGGGTCCCCTTCCGTGCTGCGCAAGGCGGACGGCCTCGGATTTGAACTCGGCGCCGACTGGCGGGAAGACGTCGTCGGCACCAACGGGGTGGGCACCCCGGCGGTCGTACGACGGCCGGTGCAGGTGTTCGCAGGCGAGCACTTCGTGCGCTCGCACACCTCCTGGACGTGCACCGGCGCCCCGATCACCGACCCCAGAGACGGCAGACTGATCGGCGTCGTCGACGTCAGCGGCCCGCTGGAGACCATGCACCCGGCGACCCTCGCCTGGGTGGACGCGGTGGCCAAGCTCGCCGAGGCGCGGCTGCGGGAGCTGCATGTGACCGCGCTCGAGCGCCTGCGCACGGTGGCGGCGCCGGTGCTGGCCCGGCTGGACGGGCGGGCGCTGGTGGTGGACGAGGACGGCTGGGCGGCGGCCGTGACCGGGATGCCGTACCTGCGCCGGGTCACGCTGCCCAAGTCGCTCGCGCCGGGCCGCCGGTGGCTGCCCGCGCTCGGTTCGTGCGCGGTGGAGCCGCTGGCCGGGGGCTGGCTGCTGCGGGCGGACGACGAACCGCCCCCCGCCTGCGCCACCCGCCTGGTGCTGGACCTCGCGCGGCCCGGCCGCTGCAAGGTGACGGTGTCGGCCTCGGCCGGCTCCTGGTCGCGAGAACTCAGCAACCGGCACGCCGAGTTGCTGTTCCTGCTGGCCGAACAGCCCGGCGGGCGCGGGGCGGCGGACCTGGCCGAGGACCTGTTCGGCGACCCCTCACGCACGGTGACGGTACGGGCCGAGATGTCGCGCATCCGGCGCTACCTGGGCGGACTTCTGGAGCACCGGCCGTATCGCATCTCCCAGGCCGCGGAGGTCGAGGTACTGCTGCCCGGCGACCCACGTGACCTGCTGCCCCGGTCGACGGCGCCGGCGGTGGAGCGCAGGCGGGCCGCCATGGCCGGCGCGCGGCCCACGCCGGGCACGCCGGCTCCCTGAGCGTGTCTTCCGCGTATTTGCGGGGTCTTGGCCCTGCGCGGATCGTAACTGCCGTAGCATCCCCTACGGGCCTTCCCAGCTGCTCCTCGGATCAACGTACGGATCAGCAGGCGCAGTTGGCAGGCCCGCGGGAGGAGAGATGAAGCATCGCGGCAGACACCGCAGGCGCAGGCGGGGCGCGGCGCTGCGGGGCGTCCTGACCGGGACCGCGCTGGCGCTCACCGCGGCCGCCACGCTGATCAGCGCTTCCCAGGCCCAGGTCACCGAGAACCCCGGTGCGCTCAAGCCGCTCACCTCCCCCGCGGACACCGCCCGGCTCCGGCTCCAGGAGCGGCTGGTCCCCGCTCGCACCCTGAACCGGCTCGCCGCCTCGATGGGCCGCCCGGTCGGCGTGGACGCCGTGCTGCGGAGCGCCGACCACGGCATGCGCGAGTCCGCCGGCTGCTCCTCCGCGGACCGGGCGACCCTGCCCGTCGCCCCGGCGGCCACCCGCGCCTACTGCTGGGACCGGGCCGACACGGCCGGCACCGGCTGGCGGCCGGCCTCGGTGACCACCTCCGGGGACGCCGACGACGACGGCGTCTGGGGCAGCCATCGCGTCGTCCTCTCCGGCTGGACCCACAGCACCACCGTCGGCCGCCCCGCCGAACGGGGTCTCGCCCGGGTCGCGTTCGTGAACGCCGACGACCCCGCCCGGCTCGCCTACCGCTGGGTTCTGCTGGTCGTCCCGGTGCAGGGCGGCCGGAACTACCGGGGCCTGACCGCCCAGGTCTCCGGAATGGTCTGGTACGAGAACAAGCTGCTGGTCACCACCTCGGCCGGCAGCGCCGACGCGCTGTACGTCTACGACCTCGACCGCATCCAGCGCACCACGGTCGACGGTCCCGGGATCGGCCGGGTGCGCGGCGGCTGGTCCGCCGACGGCTACCAGTACGTGATGCCGACGGTCGGCTCCTACCGCTTCACCGCCGGCCGCTGCGCCTCCGCCGGGCCGCCCTGTCCCGGCGCGCTCGCCCTGGACCGGGGCACGGTGCCCGACAGCCTGGTCGCCGCGGAGTGGACCGCGCCCGACGGCGCGCGCAACGCGCGGCTGTGGCGGTACAGGTTCAGCACGGACCCGGCGCGCGAGGGTCTGCTCGCCACGGACGCCGCGGGGCGGGTGGACGCGACCGAGGCGTACCGGAGCCGGACGGCCGGGATCCGGGGCGTGCTGTCGTACCGGCGCCCCGGGGCGGACGGCACGTCCTGGTATGTGGGACACCTGCCCGGCTCGCGGGACGGACACGGCGGGCTGTGGCGGCAGGACACCGACGGCGCGGACGGGACCCGGTGCGGCGCCGACGCCTCCCACCGCTGCTGGGCCGAGTCCGCGAGCTCGCTGTCGTACTGGCAGGAGACCGGCGAGGTCTGGTCGCTGTCGGACCGCATGCTCTTCGCACTGCCGCTCGCCGAACTCGACCGCTCGATGGGGTGACCGGGCCGGCCGGCGGCAGGCGAACCGCCCGGCGACCGCACCCCCCTGCGACCGGACCGACCGGCGAACCACCCGGCAACCGCACCCCCGTACGACCGGGCCCACCGCCGAACCGGAGGACGTGCGCCTCGCCACGGGGTGACCCGTTCGATCGACAGACCGGGGGGCGGGATGGTTCCCTGGCCCGCATGAGCAGCGTGCCTGTCACCACGTGGTCCCTGGAGCAGACCTCCCCGGCCGACCTCCTGCCCGCCGCGGCGCCGGAGGGTGACGTGCGGATCGTCCGCGCCGAGGTGCCGTCCCCCGAGTTCAGCCGTTTCCTGTACGCCTCGGTCGGCGGCGACATCCGCTGGACCGACCGGCTCGGCTGGACGTACGCGCGGTGGCAGGAGCACCTGGACCGGCCGGGCGTGGAGACGTGGGTGGCCTACGACCGGGGCACCCCGGCCGGCTACGTGGAGCTGGACCCGCAGGACGAGGGCGTGGTCGAGATCGCCTACTTCGGCCTGATCCCCGCCTTCCGGGGCCGCCGCATCGGCGGGCACCTGCTGGCCTACGGCACGGCCCGCGCCTGGGACCTGGCCGAGCGGTGGCCGGGGCGGACGCCGACGAAGCGGGTGTGGCTGCACACGTGCAGCAAGGACGGCGAGTACGCCATGGCCAACTACCAGCGGCGCGGCTTCACGCTGTTCGACACCAAGGTGGAGCTGGAGCCGGAGCTGGCGACGCCGGGGCCGTGGCCCGGCGCGTACCCCGCCTGACCTGGTGGGACAAGCCTTCGCGCACGGTATGTGAGCGACGACACGCCTGTCTCTGATAACGAGACAAGCATGTCCGCATGACGGACGAAGCTGGACTCTGTCCAGATCGCCATGACACGCTTCCGTCATGCCTGGAACTGGAATTGCCTTGGTGAGTCGGCGGCACGTCGACCTCGGCCGCATGTCCAGCGCCATCTGTCCGGCGAGCTGACCGCTCCAGCACCGCCGCGAACCCTCTTTCCCGATCCTCCTTGCGCAACGACGCGCACGCCTGCCCGCGTGCGCGCGTCTGTGCAGGTCAGAGCTGACTCCCCTCGGTCCCGAAGGACGTAGAACCATGGCCGCCACCCCGCAGAACCCTGCCGCCTCAGCGCCCCGCCGCAAGGTGAGCCGTCACCGCGGTGAGGGTCAGTGGGCCGTAGGCCACTTCACCCCGCTCAACGGCAACGAGCAGGTCAAGAAGGACGACGACGGTCTCAATGTGCGGACACGCATTGAGACGATCTACTCCAAGCGCGGCTTCGACTCGATCGACCCGAGCGACCTGCGCGGCCGGATGCGCTGGTGGGGCCTGTACACCCAGCGCAAGCCCGGGATCGACGGCGGCAAGACCGCCGTGCTGGAGCCGGAGGAGCTGGACGACCGCTACTTCATGATGCGGGTGCGCATCGACGGCGGCGCGCTGACAACCGGGCAGCTGCGGGTCATCGGCGAGATCTCCCAGGAGTTCGCGCGCGGCACCGCGGACATCACCGACCGGCAGAACGTCCAGTACCACTGGATCCGGATCGAGGACGTGCCCGAGATCTGGGAGCGACTGGAGGCCGTGGGCCTGTCCACGGTCACCGCCTGCGGTGACACCCCGCGCGTGATGATCGGCTCCCCGGTGGCGGGCATCGCCGAGGACGAGATCATCGACCCCACCCCGGCGCTGGAGGAGATGAAGCGCCGCGTCCTGAACAACAAGGCGTACTCGAACCTCCCCCGCAAGTTCAAGACGGCCATCTCGGGCTCGCCGCTGCTGGACGTGGTGCACGAGATCAACGACGTCGCGTTCGTCGGCGTACGGCACCCCGAGCACGGCCCGGGCTTCGACCTCTGGGTCGGCGGCGGCCTGTCCACCAACCCGAAGCTGGGCGTGCGGCTCGGCGCGTGGGTACCGCTGGAGGAGGTCGCCGACGTCTACGAGGGCGTCGTCTCCATCTTCCGCGACTACGGCTACCGGCGGCTGCGCAACCGCGCCCGCCTGAAGTTCCTGGTCGCCGACTGGGGCCCGGAGAAGTTCCGTCAGGTGCTGGAGGACGAGTACCTGGGAGGGCGCAGGCTGATCGACGGGCCCGCCCCCGAGCAGCCGGTCCAGCAGTGGCGCGACCACATCGGTGTGCACCGGCAGCGGGACGGCCGGTTCTACGTCGGCTTCGCCCCCCGCGTCGGCCGCGTCGACGGCGCCACGCTGACGAAGATCGCCGATCTGGCGGAGGCGCACGGCTCGGGCCGGGTCCGCACCACCGTCGAGCAGAAGATGATCATCCTCGACGTCGCGCAGGACAAGGTGGACTCGCTGGTCGAGGGTCTGGAGGCGCTGGACCTCACCGCCCGGCCGTCCTCCTTCCGGCGCGGCACCATGGCCTGCACCGGCATCGAGTTCTGCAAGCTCGCGATCGTCGAGACCAAGCAGCGCGGTTCCCAGCTGATCGACGAACTCGAGCGCCGGCTGCCGGAGTTCGACGAACCGATCACCATCAACCTCAACGGCTGCCCGAACGCCTGCGCCCGCATCCAGGTCGCGGACATCGGTCTCAAGGGCCAGCTGGTCCTGAACGACCGGGGCGAGCAGGTCGAGGGCTACCAGGTGCACCTGGGCGGCGCGCTCGGCCTGGAGCCGGCCTTCGGCCGCAAGGTGCGGGGCCTGAAGGTCACGGCGGAGGAACTGCCCGACTACATCGAGCGGCTCCTCACGCGCTTCCAGGCCGAACGCGAGGACGGCGAGCGGTTCGCCACCTGGGCGTCCCGCGCCTCCGAGGAGGCGCTGTCGTGAGCGAGCGCGCCGCGCCCTTCTACTGCCCCTACTGCGGCGACGAGGACCTGCGTCCGAACGAGCAGGGTCACGGCGCCTGGGAATGCGCGGCGTGCAACCGCGCCTTCCAGCTGAAGTTCCTCGGACTGCTCGCCCGGGGCCTTCAGCGAGCCGACAACGGAGGGGAAGACGGAATATGACGACGACTCAGCAAGACCGTACGGCCGAGGAGTTGAAGGCACTCGCCGAGCAGGCGGGCCGTGACCTGGAGGACGCCCCGGCGCTGGAGATCCTCCAGTGGGCGGTGGACACCTTCGGCGCGTCGTTCTGCGTCACCTCCTCCATGGAGGACGCCGTGGTCGCCCATCTCGCCTCGCGCGTGCTGAAGGGCGTGGACGTCGTCTTCCTCGACACCGGCTACCACTTCCCGGAGACCATCGGCACCCGCGACGCCGTCGAGGCCGTGATGGACGTCAACGTCATCACCCTCACGCCGAAGCAGACGGTCGCCGAGCAGGACGCCGAGTACGGCACAAGGCTGCACGACCGCGACCCGGACCTGTGCTGCGCGCTGCGCAAGGTCGAGCCGCTCGAAGAGGGCCTGAAGAACTACCAGGCGTGGGCGACCGGCCTGCGCCGCGACGAGTCCCCGACCCGGGCGAACACCCCGGTCGTCGGCTGGGACGAGAAGCGGCAGAAGGTCAAGGTCTCCCCGATCGCCCGCTGGACCCAGGACGACGTGGACGCCTACGTCGCCGAGCACGGAGTGCTCACCAACCCGCTGCTGACGGACGGCTACGCCTCCATCGGCTGCGCCCCCTGCACCCGCAGGGTCCTGGAGGGCGAGGACGCGCGCGCCGGCCGCTGGGCGGGCCGCGCAAAAACCGAGTGCGGGCTGCACGGATGAGCGCGCACACAGCGACTCACACCTCGTCCACAGCTGACGTTGCCACTGCTGGGACGGACACGACCACGGCGATCCAGGAGAACCACGTGACCACCGGAGCCACCGTCTGGCTCACGGGTCTGCCGAGTGCCGGCAAGACCACCATCGCGCACGAGCTGGCCGGCCGGCTGCGCGCCGAGGGCCACCGCGTCGAGGTGCTCGACGGCGACGAGATCCGCGAGTTCATCTCGGCGGGCCTCGGCTTCTCCCGCGAGGACCGGCACACCAACGTGCAGCGCATCGGCTTCGTCGCCGAACTGCTGGCGCGCAACGGCGTCAAGGCGCTGGTCCCGGTGATCGCGCCCTACGCGGACAGCCGGGAGGCGGTGCGCGGGCGGCACGAGGAGAACGGCACGCCGTACCTGGAGATCCATGTGGCGACCCCGGTGGAGGTGTGCAGCGTGCGCGACGTGAAGGGGCTGTACGCCAAGCAGGCCGCGGGCGAGCTGCGCGGGCTCACCGGGGTCGACGACCCGTACGAGGAGCCCAAGGCGCCGGACCTGCGGATCGAGTCGCAGCACCAGACGGTGCAGGAGTCCGCGGCGTCGGTGTACGCCCTGCTGAGCGAGAAGGGACTGGCATGACCACGGTCGCCAAGGTCGAGGAGGGCACGGACAGCCCGTACGCGCTCTCGCACCTGGACGCGCTGGAGTCCGAGGCGGTGCACATCTTCCGCGAGGTGGCGGGCGAGTTCGAGAACCCGGTGATCCTGTTCTCCGGCGGCAAGGACTCGATCGTCATGCTGCACCTGGCGCTGAAGGCGTTCGCCCCGGCGCCGGTGCCGTTCTCGCTGCTGCACGTCGACACCGGGCACAACTTCCCGGAGGTGCTGGAGTACCGCGACCGCACGGTCGCCCGGCACGGGCTGCGGCTGCACGTGGCCTCGGTGCAGGACTACATCGACCGCGGTGTGCTGAAGGAGCGTCCCGACGGCACCCGCAACCCGCTGCAGACCCTCCCGCTGACCGAGAAGATCCAGAGCGAGAGGTTCGACGCCGTGTTCGGCGGCGGCCGCCGGGACGAGGAGAAGGCCCGAGCCAAGGAGCGGGTGTTCTCCCTGCGCGACGAGTTCTCCCAGTGGGATCCGCGCCGCCAGCGGCCCGAGCTGTGGAACCTGTACAACGGCCGGCACGCCCCCGGTGAGCACGTCCGGGTCTTCCCGCTGTCCAACTGGACCGAGCTGGACGTCTGGCAGTACATCGCCCGCGAGGGCATCGAGCTGCCCCAGATCTACTTCGCGCACGAGCGCGAGGTGTTCAAGCGGTCCGGCATGTGGCTGACCGCCGGCGAATGGGGCGGCCCGAAGGACGGCGAGAGCGTCGAGAAGCGCCTGGTGCGCTACCGGACCGTCGGCGACATGTCCTGCACGGGCGCCGTCGACTCCGACGCCACCACGCTGGACGCCGTGATCGCCGAGATCGCCGCCTCCCGGCTCACCGAGCGGGGCGCGACCCGCGCCGACGACAAGCTCTCCGAGGCCGCGATGGAAGACCGCAAGCGCGAGGGGTACTTCTAAGGATGAGCACGACCACGACCGAGGCGCTCTCGGCCACCACCCTGCTGCGGTTCGCCACCGCCGGCTCCGTCGACGACGGCAAGTCCACGCTCGTCGGGCGGCTGCTGCACGACTCCAAGTCGGTCCTCGCCGACCAGCTGGAGGCCGTGGAGCGCGCCTCCGCGAGCCGCGGCCAGGACGGCCCGGACCTCGCCCTGCTCACCGACGGCCTGCGCGCCGAGCGCGAGCAGGGCATCACCATCGACGTCGCCTACCGCTACTTCGCGACCCCGCGGCGCCGGTTCATCCTGGCCGACACGCCGGGACACGTGCAGTACACGCGGAACATGGTCACCGGCGCCTCCACCGCCGAGCTGACCGTGATCCTCGTCGACGCCCGCAACGGCGTGGTCGAGCAGACCCGCCGGCACGCCGCGATCGCCGCCCTGCTCCGGGTCCCGCACGTCGTCCTCGCCGTCAACAAGATGGACCTCGTCGCGTACCGGGAGCCCGTGTTCGCCGCGATCGCCGAGGAGTTCACGGCCTACGCGACCGAGCTGGGCGTCCCCGAGGTCACCGCGATCCCGATCTCGGCGCTCGCCGGGGACAACGTGGTGGAACCGTCCGCGAACATGGACTGGTACGGCGGCCCGACCGTGCTCGAGCACCTGGAGACCGTGCCGGTCAGCCACGACCTGGCGCACTGCCACGCCCGGCTGCCCGTGCAGTACGTGATCCGGCCGCAGACCGCCGACCACCCCGACTACCGGGGCTACGCGGGCCAGATCGCGGCCGGCACCTTCCGGGTCGGCGACGACGTCACCGTCCTGCCGTCCGGCCTGAGGACGAGGATCTCCGGGATCGACCTGCTCGGCACGCCGGTCGACACGGCCTGGACGACGCAGTCGGTGACGGTGCTGCTCGAGGACGACATCGACGTCTCGCGCGGCGACCTGATCGTGCCGACGAAGGACGCGCCGGCCACCACCCAGGACGTGGAGGCGACCGTCTGCCACGTCGCCGACCAGCCGCTGACCGTCGGCCACCGGGTGCTGCTCAAGCACGGCACCCGCACGGTGAAGGCGATCGTGAAGGACATCCCGTCCCGGCTCACGCTGGACGACCTGTCGCTGCACCCGCACCCGGGTCAGCTCGTCGCCAACGACATCGGCCGGGTGAAGATCCGTACCGCCGAGCCGCTGCCCCTCGACTCCTACGCCGATTCGCGGCGCACGGGCTCGTTCATCCTGATCGACCCGAGCGACGGCACCACGCTCACCGCGGGCATGGTCGGCGAGTCGTTCGCCTCCCCCGACCCGGTCAAGGACCAGGCCGACCAGGACGGCTGGGACTTCTGACATGAACTCCACGGATTTCTTCTCGACGTTCGCGAAGGAGGGCGGCCGTGTCGGCAGCGGCGCCCTCGGCAGCGGGCAGGGCGGAGTGGCGCGATGTGCGCGCTGACGTACGCGCACCGCATGCGCGCCCTCACCCCCCACCGCAGTGAACGAAGACCTGCCGACCCCCCGGCCACGACCTGAGAGACCGTGACCGCCGGGCCAACGAGAGGAAACCCTCCCGTGCCTGCCAACCGATCGACGTACCTGCGCCGCGGCATGGCCGCGCTCGCCGCCCTTCCCCTCCTCACGCTCGCCGCCTGCGGTTACGGCTCCGAGTCCAAGAACGACGACACCACCAAGGTCGCCGCCGGCGCCAGGAAGATCGACGGACTCGACTCCGTGAAGATCGGCTACTTCGGCAACCTGACCCACGCCACCGCGCTGGTCGGCCGTGAGCAGGGCCTCTTCCAGAAGGAGCTGGGCGCCACCAAGGCGGACTACGCGACCTTCAACGCGGGTCCCTCCGAGATCGAGGCGCTGAACTCGGGCTCCATCGACATCGGCTGGATCGGCCCGTCCCCGGCGATCAACGGCTACACCAAGTCCGACGGCAAGAGCCTGAGGATCATCGGCGGTTCGGCGTCCGGCGGGGTGAAGCTGGTCGTGAACCCGAAGAAGATCACGTCCCTGAAGGACGTCGAGGGCAAGAAGATCGCCACCCCTCAGCTCGGCAACACCCAGGACGTGGCGTTCCTCAACTGGGCCGCGCAGCAGGGCTGGAAGGTCGACGCGCAGAGCGGCAAGGGTGACGTCACGGTCGTCCGCAGCGACAACAAGGTGACCCCGGACGCGTTCAGGGCCGGGTCGGTCGACGGCGCCTGGGTGCCGGAGCCGACCGCGTCCAAGCTGGTCGCCGAGGGCGGCAAGGTGCTGCTGGACGAGTCGGCGCTGTGGCCGGACAAGAAGTTCGTGATCACCAACATCATCGTGCGCCAGGCCTTCCTCGAGGAGCACCCGAAGGCCGTCGAGGCCGTGCTGAGGGCCTCGGTCGAGGCCAACAAGTGGATCAACGCCAACCCGGACCGGGCCAAGGCTGCCGCGAACAAGCAGCTGGGCATCGACTCCGGCAAGGAGCTGCCCGCCGACGTCCTCGACCCGGCCTGGAAGTCCATCCAGTTCACCGACGACCCGCTGGCCTCCACCCTCGGCACCGAGGCGGCGCACGCGGTCAAGGCCGGCCTGCTGGACAAGCCGGACCTGAAGGGGATCTACGACCTGACGATCCTCAACAAGGTCCTCGAGGCCGCGGGCGAGAGCCCGGTCGACGCCGCCGGTCTCGGCACCAGCTGACACCCGTCCGGAAGAGTTCCCAGGAGGTGACGACCATGGCCACGACCCTCGCCAAGGCCGCTGAGTCGGTCGACTACGCCGCACGGCTCGAGCACGTCTCGAAGTCCTTCGCGGGACCGGGCGGGCAGCAGCTCGTCCTGGACGACATCAGCCTCGATGTCGCGCCCGGCGAGTTCGTCACCCTCCTGGGGGCCTCGGGCTGCGGCAAGTCCACGCTGCTGAACCTGGTGGCGGGCCTGGACCGGCCCACCGCCGGATCCATCACCACGGACGGCCGCCCCGCGCTGATGTTCCAGGAGCACGCGCTGTTCCCGTGGCTGACCGCGGGCAAGAACATCGAACTCGCCCTGAAGCTCAGGGGGGTCGCCAAGTCCGAGCGGCGCGGCAGGGCCGAGGAGCTGCTCGCGCTCGTGAGGCTGAAGGGCGCGTACGGCAAGCGGGTGCACGAGCTGTCGGGCGGCATGCGCCAGCGCGTGGCGCTGGCCCGCGCGCTGGCGCAGGAGAGCAACCTGCTGCTGATGGACGAGCCGTTCGCGGCCCTGGACGCCATCACCCGGGACGTGCTGCACGACGAGCTGACCCGGATCTGGTCGGAGACCGGGCTGTCCGTGCTGTTCGTGACGCACAACGTGCGGGAGGCGGTGCGCCTCGCACAGCGCGTCGTCCTGCTGTCCTCCCGTCCGGGCCGGGTGGCCCGCGAGTGGAGCGTCGGCATTCCGCAGCCGCGCCGCATCGAGGACGCCCCCGTGGCGGAACTGTCCCTCGAGATCACCGAAGTCCTGCGTGGGGAGATCCGCCGCCATGGCCAGCACTGAGACGACGACCGCCCCCGAGACGGGGAGCGTGGAGGCGGGCCTCGACGCGCTGGAGACCGCGCAGTCGGGCCGTACGCCGTTCCGCCGGACCCTCGTCGACAAGATAGTGCCGCCGATCACGGCGATCGCGGTGGTGCTGGTGGTCTGGCAGGGCCTGATCACCCTCAAGATCGTCGACGACCCGACCAGGCTGCCCACGCCGGGCGCGGTCTGGCGCGCCTTTCGCGAGGACTGGCTGCAGGGCAATCTGCTCGGCTACATCTGGACCAGTGTCTCGCGCGGTCTGCTCGGCTTCTGCTTCGCGCTGCTGATCGGCACCCCGCTGGGCCTGCTGGTGGCGCGGGTGAAGTTCGTGCGCGCGGCCATCGGCCCGATCCTGTCGGGCCTGCAGTCGCTGCCGTCGGTGGCCTGGGTGCCGCCGGCCGTGATCTGGCTGGGCCTGAACAACTCGATGATGTACGCGGTGATCCTGCTCGGCGCCGTGCCGTCCATCGCCAACGGCCTAATGTCCGGCGTGGACCAGGTGCCGCCGCTGTTCCTGCGCGCGGGCCGCACGCTGGGCGCGACCGGGGTGAAGGGCACCTGGCACGTCACTCTGCCGGCGGCGCTGCCCGGCTATGTGGCCGGCATGAAGCAGGGCTGGGCCTTCTCCTGGCGCTCCCTGATGGCCGCGGAGATCATCGCGAACTTCCCCGACCTGGGCACGGGCCTCGGCCAGCTGCTGGAGAACGCCCGCACGGCCAGCGACATGGCCATGGTGTTCGAGGCCATCCTGCTGATCCTGTTCGTCGGCATCGCCATCGACCTGCTGATCTTCAGCCCGCTGGAGCGGTGGGTGCTGCGCAGCCGCGGCCTGCTGGTGAAGGGCTGACATGAGTACGCCGGTTCTCCTCGTCATCGCCCACGGCAGCCGCGACCCGCGGCACGCCGCGACCGTGCACGCCCTCGTGGAGCGGGTGCGGTCGCAGCGGCCGGGGCTGCGCGTGGAGACCGGCTTCCTGGACTTCAACGTGCCCTCGGTGCAGGGCGTGCTGGAGTCCCTCGCGGCGCAGGGGGTGCGGGACGTGGTGGCCCTGCCGCTGCTGCTGACCCGGGCCTTCCACGCCAAGGCGGACATCCCGGCGGTGCTGCGGGAGGCGCCGACGCGGCTGCGGATCCGGCAGGCGGAGGTGCTCGGCCCGTCGCCGCTGCTGCTGTCGGCGCTGGAACGGCGCCTGTACGAGGCGGGGCTGGCGCCCGCCGACAAGTCCTCGACCGGGGTCGTGCTGGCCTCGGCGGGGTCCTCCGACCCGGAGGCGATCGCAGTGATCGCCGACATCGCGCGGGAGTGGTGGCACACCGGTTGGTGCGCCGTGCGGCCTGCGTTCGCCTCCGCATCCCTGCCCCGTACGGAGGACGCCGTACGGGAGTTGCGCGCCCTCGGCTGCGAGCGGGTCGCCGTCGCGCCGTACGTCCTGGCCCCCGGCTTTCTGCCGGACCGCATCGCGCGCGGCGCGGCCGGCGCCGATGTCCTGGCGGATGTGCTGGGACCGGCGCCGGAGGTGGCACGGCTGCTGCTGCGGCGCTACGACGCGGCACGCCGGCCTTCGCTGCAGGCGCTCGGCGCCTGAGCACCGCCGGGCCCGGGCCGGCCGGGCGCCGGGGTCACAGGCCGAGGGCGTGGGTGAGATGCCGGGTGAAGGTGAGGCTGCCGGTGCCGGCCGACGCGGTGATGGCGATGTTCTCGAGGGCGGAGCGGATGCGGCCGCGGTTGGGCGGCAGGCCGTCCTCGGCGGACTGGGCCAGCTCACCCTGGATGATCTCGCCCTGGCCGACGAGGCCGGGGTACTCCGTGTGCAGCGACTCGGTGAGCCGGTCGGCGACGCTCATGAGGGTCGCGAGGTCCGGCGTGCCGTGGGTCATGTCGAGATGGCCTCCGAAGGGGCCGTTGACGTTTCCGAAGTCGTAGCTGCTCATGTCCTGTCCTCGCTCGTGGTCGGGAGGGTGCGTTACCGATGGTGCGGGCGGCCGCCGCCGCCGTGGACGTGGCATCCGGGCCCTGCGGCGGCTGACACGCCGAGAAGGCCGAAAATCGCCACTCGTTCGGGTGATCGGTGTCCGTTGACCGGCTCCCGGACCCGGAAGCGGAGCGGCACGAACGCGCTCTCGCTTCACCCTAGGGACAACTCGCCGTGTTTGTCGCGTTGTTCGGCGAGCGGGACCCTCTGAGGACGGGGACGTGATAAAAGGCCGACGTGGTCCGGCGCTCCCCTGTGACGTCGGACCACGTCGGCACTCCGTTCTGCGCCGATCGCGGCCCGCGTGTCACTGGCGTGGGGAAGCGGGCGCCGGCGAGCGGCGGTTATCGGCCAGCCGCCTCCGGTTCAGTCGAAGCGGAGGGAGCCGGTTCGGGTGCGCTTGAGCTCGAAGAAGTCGGGCTGGCGGGCCAGCACCCGGAAACTGTCGAAGAGTTCGGCCGCCTCGGCGCCGCGGGGAATGGCGCGCAGCACGGGTCCGAACCACACCGTGCCGTCGACGTGGATGGTCGGTGTGCCCACGTATCCGCCCGAGTCGGGCTCGGCGCCGGCCGCGTGGCTGCGGCGCACGGCGTCGTCGTACGACGGGTCGTGCGCGGCGGCCGACAGCCCGGCGGGCAGCCCGAGTTCGGCCAGCGACTCGGTCACCACCAGGTCGAAGTCCTTGATCCCGCGCTCGTGGATCCGGGTCCCGAAGGCGGTGTACAGCTCGCGCAGCACCTGTTCGCCGTGACCCTCGGCGGCGGCCACCGCGACCCGCACCGGGCCGATCGAGCGGTCCACCAAATCCCGGTACCAGTCCGGGAGTTCGTTGCCGATGTTGTGCAGGTACAGGCTCATCGCGCGGAATCGCAGGTCGAGCGGGCGCAGGCGCTCGACCTCCAGCAGCCAGCGGGAGGTGATCCAGGCGAAGGGGCAGGCCGGGTCGAAGAAGAAGTCGACGCGGGTCGGCTCGGACTCGGTGGTGGCGATGGCCGTGGCGGTGTCGGATTCGCTGGTTGTCATGCTAGGAACGCTAGTCCGCCAATGGCACAGTGTCCCGGACCATTCCTCGCTTGTTTTCCTGGTCCATTTGCCGGCGGGCGGACGCTCGCCCAGTGCCCGGAAGTTGCGACCGGATCTTTGTCGCCCGCACTCCTGGAGGGCGTCGTCGATCGGTGCCGTGCGGGAGGCGGCCCAGGTGAAGGATGCCGGTGAGCGGGGCGCCGAAGGAGCGGACCACGCCGGGCTCCAGGAAGGTGGAGGGCAGCCAGACGCAGACGGCGTACACCTGCCGGAAGCGGCGCAGCGCGAGCCGGCCGCCCTCGACGCCGTTCTGCAGGCAGACGAGCGGCAGCCGTTCGGCCGCCGTGCCCCCGCCGGCCACCGGCACGTCGGCCCAGGCCTCCAGGGCGGCCACGGTGTTCTGGGTCTTCACCGCGAGCACGAGGACATCGTCGGACCGCAGCTCGCCGAGCGGGCCCGGCCCCTCCAGGGCCGGCAGCCGGTGCAGCGACTCCCCCTCGGGGACGCGCAGTCGCAGCCCGTGCTCGCCGAGTGCCGCCAGGTGGCGGCCGCGCGCGACGAGGACGACCTCGCGTCCGGCCTGGGCCAGCCGCCCGCCGACGGCGCCGCCGACCGCTCCGGCTCCGGCTCCGGCTCCGGCTCCGGCTCCGGCTCCGATCACGATGTGGCGCATGCGGCCGAGCCTCGTACACGCGTGTGCCGTCACGGCGCCGGGGCGGTCAGCTCGACCAGCTTCAGCACGGTGTGCCAGTTCCGGCTGGTGGCGATCAGGTCCCTGAGGATCCGGCGCCGGGACAGGGCCTCGGCGAGCTTGGAGCGGCCGAGCCCGTCGGGGACGTACAGGTACAGACAGCGGTCGCCGAGGCGGAACTCCTCGGGGAGGTGGGCGGCCGCGTCGATGTCCGCGTAGCGGTCCGCGGCGACGGGTGCGGAGAAGTAGGTGACGTGCAGCTGCCTCGCCTCGAGGTCGGCGGCCGGGAAGGGACAGGCCCCGGCCACCGCGGCGAGATAGGCGTGGTCGCGCACGATCACGTCCACCGGGAAACCGAAGCGCTCCTCGACGGCCCGGCTCAACTCCCCGGCCAGCGTGTCCTCGTCACCGTGATCGGTGGTGAACACGGCCTGCCCGCTCTGCAGATAGGTACGTACGCCGGTGTGGCCCAAACCGGTCAGAAGCGCGCGCAGGTCGGCCATGGGGAGCTTACGGCCGCCGACGTTGATCCCGCGCAACAGCGCCGCGTAGGTCGTCATCCGGCCACCATAGAGCGGCCGTCGTGCCCCGTGGGGGCGGGCACGACGGCCGCACCCGCACACCGGGCGGGCTGCGCGAAACTCTGGCGGATGAGCGGGGGCCGGATCAACCTCTACACGCAGCTGTGACTTGTTCAACAAGGTTTCGTAATCACAAAGCGGATCGCCGACGGCGGAACGGACATCCCGCCGGGCTCCGCCCGCACCCCGAGGCCCGCCCCCGAGAAGTGCCGATAGGTGTAAGGGGCCGCCGTCCTCCCCAGTGCGGAGACAGGGCTCGGCCACTTCACCGGGCAGCACGAGGAGACGGACGGGTCCGGCCCCTACCGTCGAAGCGGAGGTGCCGAGGACGTGACGGCAGGGGGCCGTCACCGCACACGAGGAGGGGAAGACCCGCGATGGGGAACAGGGATGTGCGGGTGCGGGGGCTGGCGGCCCGCGCCGGCGGCTGGAGCGCCCGGCACCGCTGGGCGGCCGTCGGCATATGGGTGCTGTTCGTCGTGCTGGCGATGGGGCTCGGCTCGGCCGCGGGCCGCGTCGACGTGGACGAGGGCGACCAGCTCAAGGGCGAGACCCATACGGCCGCGCAGATCATCGACGACGCGGGGATCAAGGAGCCGGCCGCCGAGACCGTCCTGATCCAGTCGCGGGACGGTGCGGTGCGGGCGACCAGCGGCGAGTTCCGCGCCGCCGTCGCCGACGTCGTCAAGGCGGTCGGGGCGACCGGCCGGGTCACCGGCGTGACCTCGCCGTACGACACGCACACCATCTCCCGCGACGGCCGCAGCGCGCTGGTGCAGTTCGACCTGCGCGGGGACGCCAAGACGGCCGCCGACCGGGTGGAGCCGGTGCTGGACGCCGTCGCCGGGGTGCAGAAGGAGCACGGTGGGCTGCGGATCGAGGAGATCGGCGCGGCCAGCATGCAGAAGCAGTACAAGGACGCCTTCGGCGACGACTTCAAGCAGGCCGAGTACTCGGCCGTGCCGGTGGCCCTCGGCATCCTGCTGATCGCGTTCGGCGCGCTGGTGGCCGCGCTGCTGCCGGTGGGCCTGGCGATCACCGCGATCATGGCGACGATGGGTCTGATGGGCATCGTCAGCCATCTGCAGCCGATGAGCGACACCGCCAACTCCGTGATGCTGCTGGTCGGTATGGCCGTAGGGGTCGACTACTGCCTGTTCTACCTGCGCCGCGAACGCGAGGAACGGGCCGCGGGCCGCGACGCGGGCACCGCGCTGAGGATCGCCGCGGCCACCAGCGGCCGGGCGGTCATCGTCTCCGGTGTCACGGTGTGCGTGGCGATGGCGGGCATGCTCTTCACCGGCCTCGCCGAGTTCGAGGCGATGGGCCTGGCCTCGCTCATGGTCGTGGCGGTCGCCATGGTCGGGTCGGTCACCGTGCTGCCCGCGCTGCTCTCGCTGCTCGGCGAGCGGGTGGAGAAGGGGCGGATCCCGTTCCTGCGCCGTCGGCGCCGGACCACCCGGGCCGCGGACGAGGGGAGCCGGTTCTGGACGGCCGTGCTGCGGGGCGTGCTGGCCCGGCCGCTGGTCTCCGTCGTCGTGGCGGTCGGCGCGCTGCTGGCGATCGCCGCGCCCGCGCTCGGCATGAAGACGCAGCAGCTCACCCTGGACCAGGAGTTCGGGAACTCGCTGCCCATCGTGCAGACGTACCAGCGCGTCAACGAGGCCTTCCCGGGCGGCAGCGAGCCGGCCCAGGTCGTCGTCAGGGCCAGGGACATCAACGCGCCCGAGGTGCGGCAGGCACTCGCCGACTTCAAGCAGCGGGCGATCGCCTCGGGCGCCTCGCGCGGCCCGGTCGACATCAGGCTGCACGACGCGCAGAACGTGGCCGTGGTCTCCGTGCCGCTGGTCGGCGGCTCCGACATGGACCAGGCCGTCAAGAGCCTGGACAAGCTGCGGGACGAGGTGCGGCCCGCCACGCTCGGCCGGGTGTCCGGCGTGCAGGCGCCGATCACCGGTCAGGTGGCCGGCAACCACGACTTCAACGACCAGTTGCTCGGCTCCGTCGTGCCGGTCTTCGCGTTCGTGGTCGTCTTCGCCTTCCTGCTGATGCTGCTGTCCTTCCGCTCGCTCACCGTCGCGATCACGTCGATCCTGCTCAACCTGCTGTCGGTGGGCGCCGCCTACGGCATCCTCGTGGCCGTCTTCCAGCATGGCTGGGGCGCCTCGCTGGTGGGCGCGGAGGGTGTCGGCGCGATCGTGACCTGGCTGCCCCTGTTCCTGTTCGTGATCCTGTTCGGGCTGTCCATGGACTACCACGTGTTCGTGGTCTCCCGGATCCGCGAGGCCCGGATGCGCGGCCGCGACACGAAGGACGCGATCCGGCACGGCGTGGTCACCACGGCCGGGGTCGTCACCAGTGCCGCGGTCATCATGGTCGCCGTGTTCGCGATCTTCGGCACGCTGTCCATGCAGTCCATGAAGCAGATGGGCGTGGGCCTGGCCGCCGCGGTGCTCATCGACGCCACGGTCATCCGCGGGGTGCTGCTGCCGGCGGTGATGGCACTCCTCGGCGAGCGCAACTGGTACCTGCCGAAGTGGCTCCACCGGCTGCCCGACCTCACCCACGACGAGTCCCCCGAGCCGGTCCCGGCCCCGGCCCGCGGCGAGGACGAACCCCTGCCCGTCTGACCCCGCCCCGCCGCTCACCACAGGACCCGTTGCCCTCCCGGGGCGACGGGTCCTGTGCGTGCCCCTGTCCGCTGCCGTGCCCCTGTCCGCTGCCGTGCCCGCGTCGCGCCGCTGTGTCTGCGCGTCCCCCGCCGCGCCCGCGTGTCGCCGCCGTGCTCGCGTCGCGCCGCCGTGCCCGCGTTGCGCCAACGAGCCGTCCACGGGTCGTCGACGGCCCGCTCACCGCCTCCCACCTGTGCGAATGGGAGACTGGCCGGAGACGGCGGACGCCGGGCGCGGGACGACGGCAGCTTGGAGGATCGACGATGGACGAGGCGCGGGCGCGGGACGTACTGGTCGCGGCGCAGGTGGTGCCGGGCCCGGCACGGGACGCGGAGTTGCTCGCCCTCGGGGAGAACGCGGTGTTCGCCGCCGGCGACCTGGTGGTCAAGGTGGGGCGGGACGCCGAACTGCTGGAGCGGGCCCGGCGCGAGCTGGACATCGCCGGGTGGCTCGCGCGGGCCGGTGTGCCGGCGGTGCGGGCGGCCGAGCCGACGCCGCGCCTGGTGGAGGGACACCCGGTGACGGTGTGGCACCGGCTGTCCGCGCCGGTGCGGGCAGCCGAGCCGCGGGACCTCGCCGGGCTGCTGCGCATCGTGCACGCACTGCCCGCTCCCCCCTTCGCGTTGCCGCCGCGCGACCTGCTGGGCGGTGTGGAGCGCTGGCTGCGCCTGGCGGGCGACGCGATCGACCCGGCGGACGCGGGCTATCTCCGCGAGCGCCGGGACGGCTTCGCGGCGGCCGCGGCCGCGCTGACGCCCCGCCTGACCCCGGGTCCGATCCACGGTGACGCGCTGCCCCGCAACGTCCACGTCGGACCCGACGGACCGGTCCTGGTCGACCTGGAGACCTTCTCCGCCGACCTGCGCGAGCACGACCTGGTGGTCATGGCCCTCTCCCGCGACCGGTACGGGCTGCCGGCCGAGGCGTACGACGCCTTCACCGGGGCCTACGGCTGGGACGTGCGGGAGTGGGAGGGGTGCTCGGTGCTGCGGGGCGCCCGGGAGACCGCGAGCTGCGCGTGGGTGGCCCAGCACGCGCCGAGCAACCCCAGGGCGCTGGCGGAGTTCCGCCGCCGGGTGGCGTCACTGCGGGACGGGGACGAGACCGTGCGCTGGTACCCCTTCTGAGCCGGTGTCCCTGAGCCACTGCCCCGAGCGGGTGGTGGCCCTGAACCGCTGCCGCTGGGCCGGTCCCTCAGAGCCGGTACCGCCCCGCTCAGACCGCCTCGGCCGCCAACTCCCGCAGCGGCCACGTCCCGTCCACCACCGCCGTCGCGTCGCCCTTGCGGCGCAGGAACGCCTGGAAGTCCGCCGCCCACTGCGCGTACCACTCGATCTGCCTGCGGTGCAGTTCCGCCGGGCTCAGACCGGCGATCTTGGGGTGGCGGTCGGCTATCGCGGTGGCGAGGCGCGCGGCCGCGAGGGCGTCCGCCGAGGCGTTGTGCGCCGCGGCGAGGACGACGCCGTACTCGGCGCACACCGCCTCCAGGTTCCGCTTGCCACGGCGGTAGCGGTCCACCCAGCGGTCGATGGTGTAGGGATCGACGACCGGGGCCGGGGCGAGGCCGCCGAGGCGGTCGGCGAGGGACGGCAGGCCGTGCCGCCGCAGTTCGGCGGAGAGCAGGGTGAGGTCGAAGGCCGCGTTGTAGGCGACGACCGGGACGCCCGTTCTCCAGTAGGACACCAGCACCTCCGCGATGGCGTCGGCCACCTGGTCGGCCGGCCTGCCCTCGGCCGCCGCGCGCGCGTTGCTGATGCCGTGCACCGCGACCGCGTCGGCCGGGATCTCCACACCCGGATCGGCCAGCCACTCCCTGTGGCCCATGGGCTCACCGGCCCTGACCTCGATCACGGCGCCGGTGACAATGCGCGCCTCGCGCGGATCGGTTCCGGTCGTCTCCAGGTCGAAGCCGATCAGCAGCTCCCGGTGCCAGCCCATCGGCGGCCCCCCTTCTCGGTGGTGCTTTCCCCCAGTGGTGTCCACCCTCGCATGCGCCACTGACAATCAGAGGGCCGCGTTCCGCTTGCCGCCTCGGACAGTTCAGGACACCGGGCGCGAATCCGCCCACGCGGTCTCGAATTCCTCGCGATATGTCGGGAAGAGGCCCGATTCGCCCACGTCGTCCGACTTGACCAGCCGACTGCCGTTGCGCAGCACGAGGACCGGCGACTCCATGCCCCGCGCGCCCCGCAGATAGGACTGCACCACGGCGATGCCGTCGGCGCCGTCGCCGTCCACCAGGTACGCGGTGAAGCGCGGCGTCTCGTCGTACACCTGGATCTCGAAGGCGCCCGGGTCGCGCAGCCGGGACCGCACCCGGCGCATGTGGAGGATGTTCATCTCGACGGAGCGGCTCAGTTCGCCCCGTTTCATCCCGAGTTCGCGCTCGCGGCGCTTGACGGAGCTGGAGGCCGGGTTGAGGAAGAGCAGCCGCACCCGGCAGCCCGACTCGGCGAGCCGCACCAGGCGCCGGCCGGAGAAGTTCTGCACGAGCAGGTTGAGGCCGATGCCGACGGCGTCCAGGCGGCGCGCTCCACCGAAGATGTCCTCCGCCGGGAACTGGCGCAGCAGCCGCACCCGGTCGGGGTGGACGGCGACGACGTCGGCGTACCGGTCGCCGACCAGGCTCTCGACCGCGTCGACCGGCAGCCGGCGGGTGGAGGGCACGTCGCCGCCCGAGCCGAGCATCTCCAGCAGCCGGGCCGAGGCCCGCTCGGCCTGGCCCAGGACCGCCTCGGACAGCGCCCGGTTGCGCGAGACGACGTTGCGGGTCACCTCCAGCTCGTCCAGGGCGAGCTCCAGGTCGCGGCGCTCGTCGAAGTACGGCTCGAAGCACGGCCAGTGCTGCACCATCAGCTCGCGCAGCTGCGGCATGGTCAGGAAGCTGAGCACGTTGTCGTCGGCCGGGTCGAGCAAGTAGCCCTTGCGGCGGCTGACTTCGCGTACCGCCACCGCGCGCTGCACCCACTCCTGCCCGGCCGGGCCGGCCGCGGCGACCACCCAGTCGTCGCCATGGACGGGTTCGTAGACCGGCCGCAGGACCGCGGCCACGACCGCGCGCAGCCGCTGTTCGACGAGGTTCAGCCAGATGTAGGCCCGGCCCGCCCGCTGGGCGCGGGTGCGCACCTCGCGCCAGGCGTCTGCGTCCCAGTCCAGCTCCGGCCCGATGGAACCCGCGTTCATCGGCCGGACCAGGGACACCGCGCCGGGCGGGACGTCTGTGGAGTTCCCCTCATGACCCTCGTCACCAGGGGGCAGCTCCAGCCCTCCCGAGCCCACCCGTGCACCGCCTTCCGCTCCCGGGCCTCTCCCACTCTCAACGATCAAGGAAGGGTACTCCGGGAGCGCTGCGCGGTGCAGCCGGATGGACAGGTCGGTTTCTCAACTGCCTTGCTCAACTGCGCAGCTTCTCAGGGCCGTTCCGCCGCGGCCGGGCACCGGGAGTGAGCGGTTTCATAACCGCGGGCCCCTCGGCCGGAGCCGCCGGCCCCGGCCGAGGGGCCGTGACCTGGCCCTGCCGTTCGCCACCCGCCCGGAGCCCGCCGTCCGGCGCGGTGGGCTCCGGGCGGCAGGAGAGGTTGCCCGACTTTCGGGAAGACTCGACAGGGAACGCGGCCCCGGCCGGGCCGCACACCTGGGAGAGTCGTGTCCATGCAGGTCTGGCCTGGAGAGGCATATCCGCTCGGCGCCACCTACGACGGCGCCGGAACCAACTTCGCGGTCTTCACGGAGGCCGCGGACCGAGTAGAGCTGTGTCTGCTGCACGACGACGGCTCGGAGACGGCGGTGGAACTGCGCGAGACCGACGCGTTCGTGCGGCACGCGTACGTGCCGGGCGTGATGCCGGGGCAGCGGTACGGGTTCCGGGTGCACGGCCCGTACGACCCCGGGCGCGGGCTGCGCTGCAACTCCGCGAAGCTGCTGCTCGACCCGTACGCGAAGGCGGTCAGCGGCTCGGTCCGGTGGGGCGAGGAGGTGTACGGCTACCACTTCGGCGCCCCCGAGCAGCGCAACGACCTGGACTCGGCCCCGCACACCATGACCTCGGTGGTGATCAACCCGTACTTCGACTGGGGCGACGACCGTCCGCCGCGCACCGAGTACCACCACACGGTGATCTACGAGGCCCATGTGAAGGGCCTGACCATGCGCCATCCCGGGCTTCCGGAGGAGCTGCGCGGCACGTACGCCGCGCTCGCCCATCCGGTGATCATCGAACACCTGGCCAAGCTCGGCGTGACGGCCCTCGAACTGATGCCCGTTCACCAGTTCGTGGACGACCACCGGCTGACCGACATGGGCCTGAGCAACTACTGGGGCTACAACACCATCGGCTTCTTCGCCCCGCACAACGCGTACGCCTCCTGGGGCGACCGCGGCCAGCAGGTGCTGGAGTTCAAGTCGGCGGTCCGCGCACTGCACGAGGCCGGGATCGAGGTCATCCTGGACGTCGTCTACAACCACACAGCCGAGGGCAACCACCTCGGCCCGACCCTGTCCTTCAAGGGCATCGACAACCCGTCGTACTACCGGCTCGCCGACGATCCCCGCTACTACATGGACACCACAGGCACCGGCAACTCGCTGCTCATGCGGTCCCCGCACGTGCTGCAGCTGATCATGGACTCGCTGCGGTACTGGGTCACCGACATGCACGTCGACGGGTTCCGCTTCGACCTCGCGGCGACCCTGGCACGGCAGTTCCACGAGGTGGACCGGCTGTCGTCGTTCTTCGACCTGGTGCAGCAGGACCCGGTGGTCTCCCAGGTCAAGCTGATCGCGGAGCCGTGGGACGTGGGCGAGGGCGGCTACCAGGTGGGCAACTTCCCGCCGCTGTGGACCGAGTGGAACGGCAAGTACCGCGACACGGTGCGGGACCTGTGGCGCGGCGAGCCGCGCACCCTCGCGGAGTTCGCGGGCCGGCTGACCGGCTCCTCCGACCTCTACCAGGACGACGGGCGCCGCCCGCTGGCCTCGATCAACTTCGTCACCTGCCACGACGGGTTCACGCTGCACGACCTCGTGTCGTACAACGACAAGCACAACGAGGCCAACGGCGAGGACAACCGGGACGGCGAGGGCCACAACCGGTCCTGGAACTGCGGGGCCGAGGGCGAGACCGACGACCCGGAGGTGCTGCGGCTGCGCGCCCGCCAGATGCGGAACTTCATCGCCACGCTGATGCTGTCCCAGGGCGTGCCGATGATCAGCCACGGCGACGAGTTCGCCCGCACCCAGCGCGGCAACAACAACGCCTACTGCCAGGACAGCGAGCTGTCGTGGGTGCACTGGCCGGAGGACGGCGGCGACCTGCTGGAGTTCACGCGCGCGATGGTGTGGCTGCGCCGCGACCACCCGGTTCTGCGCCGACGCCGCTTCTTCCACGGCCGCCCCGTGGAGGGCACCCACGACGAGCTGTCCGACATCGCCTGGTTCACCCCCGACGGAACGGAGATGACCCAGCGGGACTGGCATTCGGCGCAGGCGTCGGCGCTGACGGTGTTCCTCAACGGCAACGCGATCTCCGAGCCCGGCCCGCGCGGGGAGCGCATCACCGACGACTCGTTCCTGCTGATGTTCAACGCCTCGCCGCAGCCGCTGGACTTCCTCGTGCCGGTCGACCACGGCCGCCAGTGGCAGGTGGTCGTCGACACGGCCCGCCCGGAGGGCGTCCCGCCGGGCACGGGCGCCAAGGTCGGCGCGGGCGACCGCCTCACCCTCCCGGACCGCAGCCTGACGGTGCTGCAGCGACCCGCGTAGGGCGACCGGCGGCCCCGTCCGTGTCTCTCCGCCACGTCCCGGCCGACGCGTAGTCCGGACGGGCGAGGCCGAACGGGCTGGGCCGGGGGCCGGACGGGCCCCGGGGCGGGGCCGGGCCGGGGTCGATGACACGAAAAGGGGCGGGCTGGGTACGTACGTTTCCATGACTCCTGCTCGACCCCGGCCCGAGGCGCCCACGGCCACCTACCGGCTGCAGCTCCAGCCCGCGTTCCCGTTCGCGGCCGCCGCGGCGGCCGTACCGTACCTGGCGTCGCTCGGCGTCTCACACCTGCACCTGTCCCCCGTCCTGGAGGCCGTCCCGGGCTCGCTGCACGGCTACGACGTCGTGGACCACGCGCGCGTGCGCGAAGAACTCGGCGGCGAGGAGGGGCTGCGGGCGCTCGCCCGGACCGCGCGGGAGCACGGCCTGGGCCTGGTGGTGGACATCGTGCCGAACCACATGGCCATGGCGCCCCGGCACAACCGCGCGCTGTGGGAGGTCCTGCGCGAGGGGCCGAAGTCGCCGTACGCGCGCTGGTTCGACATCGACTGGGAGGCGCAGGGTGGCCGAGTGCTGCTGCCGGTGCTGGGCGGCCCGGTCGGCACGCAGCTGGAGCACCTGGTCGTCGACGGGGACGTGCTGCGCTACCACGACCACGCCTTCCCGCTCCGCGCGGGCACGGAGGGCCTGCCGCTGCCGGCCGTGCTGGACGCGCAGTGGTACCGCCCGGTGTGGTGGCGGCTGGCCCGCACCGAGCTGAACTACCGCCGGTTCTTCAGCATCTCGGAGCTGATCGGGGTACGGGTCGAGGACCCCGAGGTGTTCGACGCCACCCACGCCAAGATCCTCCAGCTGCTGGAGGAGGGCGTGGTCGACGGGCTGCGCATCGACCATCCCGACGGGCTCGCCGACCCCGACGGCTACCTCGCGCGGCTGCACGGGGCGACCGGCGGGCGCTGGACGGTCGTGGAGAAGATCCTCGCCGACGGCGAGGCCCTGCCGGACTCCTGGCCGGTCGCGGGCACCACCGGATACGACGCCCTGCGCCACGTCGACGGCCTGTTCACGGACGCCGACGGGGCGGCCGAACTGCTCGCGGAGTACCGGCGGTTCGCGGCCCCGCAGACGGACCGGGGCGGCGTCTGGGACGCCACGGTGCGGCGGGCCGCCTACAAGGTGCTCACGCACGAACTGGCCACCGAGACCGACCGGCTCACCCGGGTCGCCGCCCGGCTGTGCGCGGCCTCCCCGGATCTCGCGCTGCGCGACCGGGCGCCGTGGGCGCTGCGCACGGCCCTGGAGGAGCTGCTGGTGCGGATGCGGGTGTACCGGCCCTACACCTCGTGCGACGCGGCCGCCGTCGTCACCGAGGGGGCCGCCGCGGAGGCCCGGCCGGCCTTCGTGGTGCCCGAGGAGGCCGCGGCGGTGGACGTCGTGCGCCGGCTGCTGGTCGAGGCGCCCGGCGACCCGTCCGCGCCGGACCACGCCGACCGGGTGGAGTTCCGCACCCGGTTCGCGCAGACGGCCTCGGCGCTGCGCGCCAAGTCGGTCGAGGACACGGCGTTCTACCGCTATGTGCCGCTGCTGTCGGCGGCCGAGGTCGGCGGTGATCCGGGCCGGCCCGGGGTGTCCCCGCGGGACTTCCACGCCTACTGCGCGCGCGTGCAGCGCGACTGGCCGCTCACCGGCACGGTCGTCTCCACGCACGACACCAAGCGCAGCGCCGACGTCCGCGCGGCGCTGGCGGTGCTCACCGAGTGCGCCGGCCGGTGGGCGGAGCTGCTGGCCGAGGTGACCCTGCCGGAGGAGGGCGCGCCGGACGGGCAGCTGGCCTGGGCGGCCTGGCAGACGGTGTTCGGGCTGGGGCCGGCCGAGGGGGACCGGATCCGGCAGGCCCTGCTCAAGCACGTGCGCGAGGCGGGCATGTACACCAGCTGGACGGAGCAGGAGCCGCCGTACGAGGAGGCCGTGACGGCCTTCGTCGCCGCCGGGCCGTGCGGGCCGCCCGGCGAGCGCGTGGCCGCCTTCCGCAAGGCCCTGGAGCCGCACATCCGGGCCAACGTCCTCGGCACGGCTCTGGTCCACCTGACGATGCCGGGGGTGCCGGACGTGTACCAGGGCACCGAGGGCGAGTACCGGGCCCTGGTGGACCCGGACAACCGGCGGCCGGTGCCGTTCCCGCCCGCGGCACCGGGCGAGAAGGACGCGCTGACGGCGGCGGCGCTGCGGCTGCGCGCCCGGCGGCCCGGCGCCTTCGGCGCGTCCGCGTCGTACGAGCCACTGGCCGCCGAGGGCCCGGCGGCGGAGCACTGTACGGCGTTCACCCGTTCCGGCGAGGTGGTCACGGCGGTGACCCGGCTGTCGCTGCGCCTCGCGGAGGCGGGCGGCTGGCGGGACACGCGCCTGCCGCTGCCGCCCGGCCGCTGGTCGGACGTGCTCGCACCGGACCGTGAGTTCACCGGCAACGCGCGCGTGGCAGACCTCTTCGCGCGCATGCCGGTGGCACTCCTGGAACGGATCGCGGACGCCTGAGCCACAGCGCGCCGTGCGGAAACGGACCACCGCCCGCCTGCGGCACGCCGCCGGGCTCCCAGGACGGCCGGACGGCCACGAGGCGGGCCACGAGAGCCCGGTGCCCCGCCGGGCACCACGCGCGTGGCAGACCTCTTCGCGCGCATGCCGGTGGCACTCCTTGAGCGGATCGCGGACGCCTGAGCCCCGGCGTGCCGTGGGGACGGGGCGGGCCGGCATCGGGGCATGCTGAGGCAGCGCGGCTCGCCCCGGGAGTCCGCGGGCCGAGCCGTACGAGGAGCAGCGGACGTGGACGCCGTCGCGGCGTCGTCCTGGGCCGCCGCGCCGCCCGGCAGCCGGCGGGACGCTGGGTGATCGCCGCCGAGGCGGCCGCGCCTGTCCGCCCCTGTCGGAGGCGGTGGGCGAGGTGTTCCTGACGCGCGCGGACGCGCCCCGCACCAGCAGTGAGCCCGCGCGGCGCACTGCTCGCGGCGCCGCCGGGAACTGCGTCCGGGCGCCCCCTGGAGGCTCCCTGCCGAATGCTTGACAGTTCACTCGTCCCGTGCGGGACTTGGAGAGCGAAGCCGGGCGGACTAGTCGGGGGTGAGTCTCCTGCCGGAGCTGCGCTACCCCAGCGTTCCCGAACTGGTCGCCTCCGCTCAGGCGTTGGCTGCTCAGGAGCCAGGGCTGTGCACGTTGCGGCAGGTGGGCGCCTCGCGGGCGGGAAGACCCCTGCACCTGCTGTCGGTGGGGCACGCACGGCGGGCGGTGCTGGTGGTCGCGGGGGCCCACGCCAACGAGCCGACGGGTGGCTCCACCCTGCGGGTGCTGGCCCAGCGCGTACTGGCGGAGCGTGAGTTGCGGACGGGCACGTCCTGGCACTTCCTGCTGTGCGCGGACCCCGACGGGGCGAGCCTGCACGTCACCCCGGCGCCGCGCAGCCTGCTCGACTACCACCTGGGCTTCTACCGGCCGACGGGCGCGGAGCAGCCGGAGTGGTCGCCGTCGGTGCTGCCGCCGGACCGGCTGCCGCCCGAGACGCGGGCGCTGACGGGAGTGATCGACGAGCTGCGCCCCTTTCTGCAGGTCACCCTGCACGGCACCGATCTCGGTGGCAGCTGGGTGCAGTTGACCAAGGACGTGCCGGGCCTGGCGGAGCCCTTCGCCAAGTCCGCGGCGGAGCTGCACATCCCGGTGGAGACGGGGGCCTCGGACGCCGCGGGCTGGCCGGCGTCCGGCCCCGGGGTGCATGTGATGCCCGGCCCGGAGTCGGGCGTGGCCTACCCGAGCATGCCGGACGACGCCCGGCACAGCACCTGGTACCACGTGCACCGGTACGGCGGCCTGACCGCCGTGGTGGAGGTGCCGATGTGGGCCAGCGACCTGGTCGACGACCCGGCACAGCACCCGGCGCCGGCGGCGGCCATACGGCGCCTCGCGCGGCGGCTGCAGCGGGACTCGCTGGAGGTCGAGGGGGTGCTCACCGAGGCGCTGCCCCGCCTCGACGGCGTGGACGGGCCGCTGCTGCGGGCCGCGCGCTGGGCGCTGGAGCTGATTCCGGGCCTGGCCGAGGACTGGATCCACACCCCGCCGGCCGCCACGACCATGGCCTACGTGGGCAGTGTGGACGCCTTCGGGCGGCGGCTGCCGCTGCGGGCGGCGGCCATGCTGCTCCGGGTGCTGCGGGAGGCGGACGACCGTGCGGCGCCCCGGCTGGAACAGCTGGTCGCCTCCTGGTGCGACGCCTTCGCGCAACGCTTCCGGGCCCGCTGGGTGCCGTTGGACCACCAGGTGGAGCACCAGTCCCGGACGGTGCTGATGGCCGCGCAGCAGGCCCGTGAGCAGGTGCTGTGAGCCGCGGCCCACGGCGCCTGCGCACGGGCCGGCGGGTCAGTCGTCCAGGGCGAAGACCGAGCCGGTCCGCGCGCGGAGCACGCACGCGCCGGAGTACGTCTTCAGGAAGTCGACCGGGCGTCCGTTCCACCGCCCGCGCGCGTGGGCGGTGACCGGGGCGTAGATCATCGGGCAGAACACGTGCTTGGCCGGGATGCGGTCGATGTCCCCGCCGGCGGCGGCCAGTTCGGCGCAGGCCTCGGCCGCGTGCGGGTGGCCCTGCGGCGGGTCGCACCGCAGCAGCGTGCCGCGCGCGCCGTCCTTCGCGGCCTCTCCCCTGGTGACCGTCAGGTACAGCCAGTCGCCGGGCGCGTGGCCGCGGTAGGCCGCCTGGGCCGGTCCCGCGGCGAGGAGACCGGCGGCCGTCAGCAGGAGGCCGGCCGCCGCTGTCGCTCTGGTGAGGTAGGTCATGCCCGTTGCATCGGCACAGTGACCCGCGTTCCCCAGCCCGGCTCACCCGATCGGGACGGCACGCGCACGCGTTCGGTCCGGACGCGGGAGTGCCGGTCAGCTCACGGCGAGCCGGAAGGCCATCCTGCCGAAGGCGACCTGGTCGCCCTCCCGCACGACGGCCGAGCCGAACACCCGCCGGCCGTTCACCGTGGTGCCGTTGGTGGAGCCGAGGTCCCTGAGGACCCACACGCCACCCTGCCGGCTGAGTTCGGCGTGGACGCGCGAGACCGTGTCGTGGTTCAGCCGCAGCCCGTTCGCCGGGTCGCGGCCGATGCGCAGCGGGTGGGTGTGCGCCGAGTGCGGCAGCAGCAGCTTCGGCAGCCGCTCGGCCTGCCAGGCGCGGCGCAACCGTACGCCGAAGCCGGAGACGGCCTCCACGGTGCCGAGGACCACGCGCGAGAAGCGGCTCTCGCGGGGCAGGTCGGCGACGAGGGCGGCGAGTTCGTCGGCGCGGCGGGCGGCGAGCGCCAGCTCCATGCGGCGCACGAACGTGTCGTGCGACAGCCGGCCCATGGCGACGCCGTCGCGCAGCACCTGCAGCGCCCTGTCACGCTCCGCGTCGGACAGCCGCGCGGGGTACGTGGAGAACTCGAAGGACGACGTCACGCTCGTGATTGTCGGCCAGCGGGACCCGGGTGTCCAGAAGACGGGGAATCGGCGCCCACGCGCGCGTGCTTCCACCCGGCCTGCCCGGGAACGCGGCACGACACCTGCCGGGAAAGGCCGCGTTCGGGAGCGGATTGATCGTCCGGGCGGGCACGATGGAGACGCGGGACATCACGGTGAGCAGACGAAGGGGAACCGTCCGTGCAGTTCGAGGTGTGGGCACCGCAGGCAGAACGAGTGACGCTCCATTGCGAGGGCACCGCGCGCGCGTTGGCGCGCGACCCCGGGCGGCGGGGCTGGTGGACGGGTGAGGCGGAGGCCGGCGACGGCGCCCGGTACGGGTTCGCGCTGGACGACGGTCCCGTGCTGCCCGACCCGCGCTCGCGCCGCCAGCCGGACGGACCCGACGGGCCGAGCGCGGTCGTGGACCACGGGCGGTACGCGTGGCGTGCGCCGTGGCCGGGGCGCGGGCTGCCGGGGGCGGTGCTGTACGAGCTGCACGTGGGCACGTACACCCGTGAGGGCACCCTGGACGCGGCCGCCGCCCGTCTGGACCACCTGGTGGAACTGGGCGTCACCCACGTGGAGTTGATGCCGGTGTGCCCGTTCCCGGGGCGGCACGGCTGGGGGTACGAGGGCGTGTCCCTGTGGGCGGTGCACGAGCCGTACGGCGGCCCGGAGGCGCTGAAGCGGTTCGTGGACCGGGCGCACGAGCTGGGCCTGGGCGTCGTCCTGGACGTCGTGCACAACCACCTGGGGCCGTCCGGCAATCACCTGCCGCGGTTCGGGCCGTACTTCACCGACACGCACACCACGCCGTGGGGGTCGGCCGTGAACCTGGACGCGCCCGGCTCGGACGAGGTGCGCGCCTTCCTCGTCGGCAGCTCGCTGGCCTGGCTGCGGGACTACCGGATCGACGGGCTGCGCCTGGACGCGGTGCACGCGTTGTACGACACGCGCGCGTGCCACTATCTGGAGGAGCTGTCGGCGGCCGTGGACCAGCTCGCTCAGGAGCTGGGCCGGCCGCTGTTCCTGATCGCCGAGTCCGACATGAACAACCCCCGGTTCATCACCCCGCGCGCCGAGCACGGGCTCGGGCTGCACGCGCAGTGGAACGACGACTTCCACCACGCGCTGCACGCCGCGCTGACCGGTGAGTCCCAGGGCTACTACGCGGACTTCGCGGACGATCCCCTCGCCGCGCTCGCCAAGACGCTCTCCGGCGGCTACTTCCACGACGGCACGTACTCCAGCTTCCGGGGCCGGCACCACGGCCGGCCGCTGGACCGCGCGCGCGTGGCCGGGCACCGGCTGCTCGGCTACAGCCAGACCCACGACCAGGTCGGCAACCGCGTCCAGGGCGACCGGCTTGCCGCCCGCCTCTCCCCCGGCCTGCTGGCCTGCGCGGCGACGCTCACACTGACCGCGCCGTTCACGCCGATGCTGTTCATGGGCGAGGAGTGGGCGGCCGGCACGCCGTGGCAGTTTTTCACCGACCACACCGACCCCGAGCTGGCCGAGGCGGTACGGCGGGGCCGACGGCGGGAGTTCGCGGCGCACGGCTGGGCCGAGGAGGACGTGCCCGACCCGCAGGACCCGGCGACCCGGGAGCGGTCCTGCCTGGACTGGTCGGAGCCGGAACGCGAGCCCCACGCGCGCGTGCTGGACTGGTACCGGCAGCTGATCGCGCTCCGGCACGCGCAGCCCGACCTCACCGATCCCGACCTCGCCGACACGAAGGTGGCCTACGACGGGGAGGTCCGCTGGCTGGCGTTCCGGCGCGGGGACGTGCGGGTCGCGGTGAACCTGGGCAAGGAGACGGCGGCGATCCCGCTGGGCACCGGCCGGGTGGAGGTGCTGGCGGCCTGGGACCCGGTCGAGGCGCCGGGGCCGGACGGGCTGCTCCAGCTGCCCGGGGAGTCCTGCGTGGTGCTGACGCAGCCCTGAGGGGGCCGCTGGACGGGGCCTACGGCTCCGTCTCCTCCTCCTTCAGGTCCGTCACCCGCTCCAGCAGGATCGGCTCCCAGGCCCGTCGCATTTGGGTGCGCAGCAGGGTCGGGGAGCCGCCGCGGCGGCCCTCGAGATGGTCGGTCAGGTGGATGACGGTGTCGCAGCGGGCGAGCCACAGGCCGCGCAGGCAGGGGCGGGCGCCGTAGCCGGCGAGGGTGGCGGCGCGGACGGCCGCCGGGGAGCCGACGGCGACGGCGAGTCCGGCGATGTCCTCGGCGGGGTCGCCGAGCGCCGCCTCCGTCCAGTCGAGCACGCCGCGGACCCGCCCGTCGGCGCTGACCACCACGTGCTCGCCCGTCAGGCCGTGGTGGGTGAGCACGGCGGTGCCGGGCTGCGCGGTGAGCTGGGCCGCGCCGGGCGGGGTGAGCTGGTGCAGCCGGGCGGCGTCGAACTCGTCGGCGGCGGCGAGCCGTTCGGCCGCGTGCACGGCCATGCGGCGCAGCGCCTCCAGGGAGCGCGGCGCGGTTCGGGGCACGCCGAGTGTCTCTGCGTGCCGTGCGGGCACCGCGCGCAGGCCGGTGAGCAGTCCGGCGAGGTCGTCCTCGCCGACGGCGGAGACGTCGTGCTCGTCGGCGGTGCCGCCGGGCAGCAGGGTGTCGAGGGTGTAGGCGAGGCCGGGCGCCCAGTCACCGTGCGCGACGCTCGTGGGGACGGCGACGGGGACGTGCCGGCGCAGCAGGTCGCGCAGGCGCAGTTCCCGGCGGCGGCGCAGGGACGACTCCCGGTCGGGGGCGAGGCGCAGCACATGGCGGGCGCCGACCCACCAGGTGTGCTCGTCGCCCTCCCGTACGGGCCGGACGTCGGGTCCTGCGGTGCCTTCGGTGCCCTCCTTGAGCAGCGAACGGACCAGTCGGCGGACGGTGTCCGCGGTGGGTGTCGGTGCCTGGGTCATGGGTCGCGCGATGCCGTTCCGGGTCGTGTCGGAAGTGTCTCCCTGGGCCTCTCAGTCCACTATGACCATCTCACGGGTGGTGTTGTTGAGGCGTCGGACACCGTCCTCGGTGACCGTGACGATGTCCTCGATGCGGACCCCGAAGCGGCCGGGCAGGTAGATGCCGGGCTCCACGGAGAAGCACATGCCGGGCACCAGGGGCTGTTCCTCGCCCTCGATCATGTACGGCGGTTCGTGCGTGGTGACGCCGATGCCGTGCCCGGTGCGGTGGATGAAGTACTCGCCGTACCCGGCTTCGGCGATCACCGCGCGTGCGGCGCGGTCGACCTCCTGGCAGGCCACGCCGGGCCGCACGGCCTGGCAGCCCGCCTCCTGGGCCTCGCGCACGATGTCGTGCACCCGGCGCTCCTCCTCGGTGGGCTCGCCGACGTGGACCGTGCGGGTGGTGTCGGAGCCGTAGCCGTCCTTCAGGCCGCCGAAGTCGAGGACGACCATGTCCCCGCGTCGGATGACGCGGTCGCCGACCTCGTGGTGCGGATTGGCGCCGTTGGGGCCGGAGCCGACGATGGTGAAGTCGACCTGGGAGTGGCCGAAGCGGCGGAGCAGGCCGGCGAGGTCGTGGCCGACGTCGGACTCGCGGCGGCCGGCGAACGGCACCTTCCGGATCTCCTCGAACGCCAGGTCCGCGGCCACGCCGGCGGCCGCCAGCAGCTCCAGCTCGGCGGCGTCCTTGACGGCGCGCAGCATGGGCAGGGCGTCGGTGAGGGAGGCGTAGGAGGTCTCGGGCAGGGCCCGCTGGAGGCCGAGCAGGTGCATCGCCCAGGTGTTGTCGCTGATGCCGAACCGGCCGCGGCCGTCGAGGAGGGAGGCGGTGACGGCGTAGGGGTCCTTGCCGTCGGTCCAGTCGCGCAGCGTCAGCGCCGCGGCCCCGGGCGCCTTCTCGGCGTCCGGCGCCTCCAGCGTGGGCACGACGAGCACGGGGTCGTGGCCCGCGGCGAGCACCAGCAGGGTGAGCCGTTCCGTGACGGCGGTGGGCGCGTACCCGGTCAGCCACACCATGTCCGGCCCCGGCGCCACGAGCAGCCCCGCGAGCCCGGCGTCCGCGGCGGAGCGCGCCGCGCGGTCCATGCGGGCCCGGTAGTCGGCGGTGGAGAAGGGCGCGGGCGTACTACCGGTCATCCGGACCTCCGGGCAGCGGTGGGCGAACAGGTCGACGGCATCCTGAGCAGCATCCTGCCCACCCGTCCGGCCGCTCGCGAGCCCATCGCGCACACTGACGCCCCGCGACACGTGCGAACCGGCTCCGCGGCGGCCGCGACCCACGGCTCGGCAAGTCGCTCGACATGGGGCCATGATGCCGCGCGGGGCGCCTGCCGACCAGCGGTTATCCCTGGCCCGACGGGTGGGCCCGGGTTCGGCGACGCGGCGGCCCGCGCGCCGTACGCCACGACACCCGGGCGGAAGCCGGGAGCCGACCCCGGCAGGCCGGGACCGCGCGGCGGTCCGCCGTCTTCGCGCCGCGCACGGTCGCGGCGGGCGGCATCCCCGGCGGCCCGCTCCGCCCCGGCCCCCGCACCGCAACCCCCGGGGCGCGCGAGCGAGCCACGGACCGAAGCGAGCCGGGACCTGCCGGCGGTCCGCGGACGCACCGGCCCCCGAGTCCGTCTCCGTGGTCGGCGGTCCGCGGCCGTCACGTCACCACCCCCGGTACCACCGTCAGCTGCTGGAGGGCCCCGCCGGCGTGGCGCACGGTGAGCAGGACCGCTGCGCCGGGGCCCGCGTGGGCGACGGCCCGGGCCAGGTCGGCGGCGGTGTCGATGCGGGTGGTGCCGAACCGGAGCAGGACGTCGCCGCGGACCAGGCCGGCCGTGTAGCCGGGGCCGGGCACGTGCACCCCCGTCACCAGTGCACCCGGTTTGTCGTCGTCGACGGCCTCCACGCCCAGGGTCACCCCGGGTGCGGCCGGGGTGGCGGTGGGGCCGGCCGGGGCCGACGGGGCGGCCGGCGGAGCCTGGCGGCGCAGCTCCGCGAGCCTGCTCATACCGATCACCGTGGCGCTGACGGTGCCGATGCCCACGCCGGACAGCACCAGCACCGTGCCGATGAACGCGCCGAACAGCAGGGTCCGCAACCGGCGTCCGCGCCGGCGCGCGGCGTGCGGGCGGTGGGTGGGGCCGGCCGGGTGGCCCGCACGCGGGTCCTGACCGGGCATCGGCTTGGGACGCAACGCAGTCTGTTCCATGGTTCGCTCGCCTCCGGCTGGTGCTCTACCCGCGGTGCCGCACGGCGACGAGACACGAACGAGTGAGACTGGCCGGAGGGTGGCGGAGGGTAGTCATGGACCTGGTGCGAGGCGTGGGCCGTGGAGCGGTGCGGGCCACGGCCCATGCGAATGGTCAGCCCAGGGCCGGCGCCGGCACCTCGGGTGCGCGGCCGGGCAGGAAGCCGTGGGCGCGGCGGGCCAGCCACTTGGCCTTGTAGCGGTCGACCGACCGGTGCCAGTTCAGGATGCCGGCGAGCCAGTTCTGCAGGTCGAGGACGTAGCCGTCCATCGCCGCACGGGCTTCGCCGGTCAACCCGAAGTCGTCGTACAACACGGGCAGTTCGTGTGTGACGACGTGTTCGAACTGCTGCATGCGCTGGGTCGTCAGGTCGTGGACGACGCCGAGCGCGGCCGGATAGTCGACGCCGAAGAAGTTCTGCACGACCAGGACGGAGTTGTGGATCTCACCCTCGTACTCGATCTCCTTCTGGTACGAGAAGACGTCGTTGAGGAGGCAGGCGTAGTCGACGGCGGCGTTCTCCAGCGAGCGCACCGGGCCGCTGCGGTAGACCTCGGGCGGGATCGCGGGGCCGTGGCCCGCCCGGCACAGGCTGAGGGTGAGGTCGGAGCCGAAGGTGGCGCGCCGCATCTCCAGGTAGTCGACGGGGTCCGGGATGCGGTTCTGCAGCTGGTTGGACAGCTCCCACACCCAGCTCTCGGTCATGCTGTCCACGGCGGCCCTGAGGCCGCGCCGCTGGTCGGCGGTCATCCCGGCGGTCGTGCGGACCCACAGGTCGACGAGGCCCCGCTCCATGGCGTTGCCGGGGACGAGGGGCGGTTCGCCCTCGACGGGCATGCAGCGGGAGAGCCGGGCCGTGGCGAGGCGGGCGGCGGCCAGGTCGCGGCGGTGGCCGTACACCAGGGGGTAGTAGTCGTCCCCGTACGTTCCCCAGGCGAGCCACTGGGCGCTGAGGTCGAGCGCCTCGGGCGTGGCGTCGGGGTCCAGGCCGGCCGAGCACAGCGCGAGGTCGTACGCGGCGAGCTTGTCCTCGTCCCAGACGCCCTCCCGGAGGATGCCGGTGCGGTGCGACCAGTCGAGGAGGTTGCGGCGGGCGAGGTCGAGATGGGGGCTCAGCTCCAGCCGGAACGGCATGCGGAAGTCGGGCAGCAGGGACGGGCCGACCTTCTGGTGGGGCAGGTGGGAGTAGGCGCGCAGGCGTTCCCGGGCCGCCGAGGCGAGCAGCGCGCCGATGTCGGCGGCGGACGTGCCCTGTGCGCCCGTGAGCTGCCACGGCGCGTCGGGGCGCGCACCCTTGTTCATGTAGCGGCTGGAGCGCAGGTGCCACTCGTGGCCGCCGGACTGCCAGTCCTGAAGTCCCTTGGTGTAGGCGGCGATCGCGGCGGCCTCGGCCGGCGTGAGGCGCTTCTCCAGGGCGAGAGCGGGGACTTCGGTGAGCGCGGTGTGCTCGAACTGGTGCAGGCGTGAGGTGAGAATGTCGTTGACGGTGTCGGCGGCCTCCTGCGTGGAGCAGCCGAAGAACGTCTCCAGCACGAGCACGCCGTTGCTGTTCTCGCCCTCGTCCTCGACCTCCCGCTGGTAGGAGAACAGGTCGTTGCGCAGGTGGACGGCGTCGGCGAAGGTCTCCATGAGCACGCGCAGCGGGCGGGTGCCGGCGACGGCGGCGGGCACCTCGGCGGTGGCGTACTCGACGAGTCCGGCGGACCACGGCGCCCCGCCCACCTTGCGGCGCATCTCGATGTACTCGACGGGGTTCGCGATCCGCCCCTCGTTGATGTTGGACAGCTCCCACATCGACTCGTTGAGCAGGTGTTCGGTGGCGACGGAGAACCGCCGCCGCCAGTCCACGGACATCGACGGCACGGTGCGCGCCCACAGGTCCTTCAGGCCCGCCTCGACCGGGTTCTCCGGCTCGGGTACGGGCGTTGCGAGGTCCGGCGGCATGAACAGCGGCAGGCGCTCCAGGTGGGCCTTGCCCGCGGCCCGGTCCTGGGTGCGCTTGTACCTGTCCAGGAAGTGGTCGTCGAAGAAGAACACCCACACGTACCAGTCGGTGACCAGCGAGAGCGCGGGTCCGTCGCAGTCGGGGTGGGTGTAGGCGCACAGGAGCCCGTAGTCGTGCGCCTCCAGGTCGGCCCGGTCCCAGATCCCGGAGCCCTCCAGCATGCCCATCTCGCGTGCCCACCGCGTCGAGTGGGCGCGGGCCGCGTCCAGGTGCGGGTTGAGGCGCGCGGGATACGGCATGTAGAAGTGCGGGAGTTCGAACGGCTGCGTCATGGCCGGGCCCTACCCGCGGCCCTGAACGGCCATCCGCCGCACCGTACTTGATCACACCATCGCGTGAACGGCCGCCGGAGCCGGCCTCGTCCGCGCCCTTGCCGTGCCTGTCCGCGCGGGTCACGGTAGGCGCATGGAATCCTTCGTGCTGCCTCATGAGGTGCACGGCGACGGCGCCCACAAGGTGTTCGCCGTGCACGGCTGGTTCGCCGACCGCTCCGCCTACGCAACCGTCCTGCCGGACCTGGACCGCACCGCCTTCACCTACGCGCCGGTCGACCTGCGCGGCTACGGCGAGGCCCGGGACGCCACCGGCTCGTACACGACGGCCGAGGCGGCCGCGGACCTGCTGGAGCTGGCCGACCGGCTCGGCTGGGCGCGGTTCTCGGTGATCGGGCATTCCATGGGCGGCGCGGTCGCCCAGCGGCTGCTGGCGCTCGCCCCGCACCGGCTGCGCCGGATCGTCGGCGTCTCCCCGGTGCCCGCCTCGGGCCTGCCGCTGGCGGGCGAGCAGGGCGCGCTGTTCACGGACGCGGCGCACAGGCCGGAGAACCGGCGCGCGATCATCGACTTCACCACCGGGGGCCGCCGCCCGGCCGCCTGGCTGGACCGGATGGTGGCCCGCTCCCTGGACCGCAGCGACGCGAAGGCGTTCCGCGTCTGGCTGGACTCGTGGGCGGGCGAGGACTTCCACGCCGAGGTGGCGGGCAGCGCGGTCCCCGCGCTGGCCGTGGCGGGCGAACTCGATCCGGCGCTGTCGCCCGCGGTCCTGCGGGAGACCTGGATGTCCTGGTATCCACGCGCGCACCTGGTCTCGCTGCCGGGTGCCGGGCACTACGCGATGGACGAGACCCCGCTGGAGCTGATCCGGGTGGTGGAGGACTTCCTGCGGACGGACGGGGGCGAGCCCGCGTGAGCGTGCCGGAGGCCGGGCCGGTGCCCGAGGTGTTCGACCCGCGCCGGTACGCCGCCGGGGTGCCCTACGACGACTACCGCGTGCTGCGCGACCACCATCCGGTGGCCTGGCAGGAGGAGCCGGAGGTGCTGGGGTGGCCGGCCGGCCCCGGGTTCTGGGCGGTGACGAGGCACGCGGACGTGGTGCGGGTCCTGAAGGACGCCACGACGTACTCCTCGTACCTCGGCGCCACGCAGATCCGGGACCCCGATCCGGAGGATCTGCCGTTCATCCGGCGCATGATGCTGAACCAGGATCCGCCGCAGCACGGACGGCTGCGCCGCCTGGTGAGCCGGGCGTTCACGCCGGGGCGTGTGGACCGGTTCGCCGCGCTCGCCCGCAAGCGGGCGCGCACGCTGCTCGCAAAGGCGCTGGACCAGGCGCGGGCCGGGGACGGCACGGTCGACCTGGTGACCGCCGTCACCGACGAGTACGCGCTGCTGAACCTGGCCGACCTGCTGGGCGTTCCGGAGCGCGACCGGGGGCTGCTGCTGGCCTGGACGCAGCGGGTCATCGGCTACCAGGATCCGGACGAGGCCGGTCCGCCGGTGCTGGACGAGGCGGGCAAGCCGGTCAACCCGCGGTCCCCGGCGATGCTGCGGGACATGTTCGCGTACGCCCGGCAGCTGGCCGGGTTCAAGCGTCGTCATCCCGCCGACGACATCATGACGACCCTCGCCAACGACGCCGAACTCGGCCGAGCCGAGCTGGAGATGTTCTTCTTCCTCCTGACCGTCGCGGGCAACGACACCGTGCGCAGCGCGGCACCCGGCGGACTGCTGGCCCTCGCGGAGCACCCGGAGGCGTACGAGCTGCTGCGCGCCGGAAAGGTGGAACTCGCCTCCGCGGTGGAGGAGTTGTTGCGCTGGCATCCGCCGGTGCTGACCTTCCGCCGTACCGCCGCGCGGGACACCGAGCTGGCGGGCCGGCGGATCCGGGCCGGCGACAAGGTCGTGGTGTTCCACGCCTCGGCCAACCGGGACGAGCGCGCCTTCCCCGATCCGGACCGGCTCGACCTCGGCCGCTCCCCCAACCCGCACGTCTCCTTCGGCGACGGACCGCACGTGTGCCTGGGTGCCCACTTCGCCCGGCTGCAACTGCGGATCCTCCACGAGGAGGTGCTGCGGGTCCTGCCCGGGTGGCAGCTCGCCGGCCCGGCCGGACGGCTGGTGTCCAACTTCATCAACGGCGTCAAGTCACTGCCGGTGCACGCCGTCTGAGGCGGCGGCCTGGATCAGCGCGTGCGTACCGCTGGTGCGCCAGCGCTGGCCCTCCGCCGCCACCAGGGTGGCCTCGGTGGCGGCGGACAGGCCGGTGATCACGTCCGACTTCAGGGTGCGCAGCGCGACGACCGGGCCGGGGAAGTAGGCGGTGGCCTGCTGGAAGGGCGTGGTCGGGGGCCACAGCCGGTCGCCCACCAGGCGGCGGTAGTTGAGGTCGCCCTTGAGGACGGTCACGGTTGCGGCGGCGAACTGCGCGCGCAGGTCGTCCGGCATGCGCTCGTACGGCAGCGGCGCACAGGAGAAGGGGTGGCCGCGCACGGTGAGCCGGCCGTCGGCCATCGCCGACCAGAGCACGCGCGCGTGGCCGGCGGCAGCGCCGGCCGCGGCGCGCAGCCGGTGCAGGGCGTCGACCACGTCGGCGGTCGTGGCGTCGGAGACGTAGTACGGGTACGGCTTGACGTGCAGAACCGCCCGCGCGACCCGGCCCTCGGCGAGGAGGTGGGCGAGCAGCAGCAGGTCGGGGACGAGTTCGCGGCCCGCGTTGTCCGCTACCAGGACGAGCGTGCCGGCGCCCCCGGGCGGCAGCAGCGCCCACAGGGTCTCGCTGTCGTCGGCGACCAGCGCGGGGGCCGGCTCGCCGGCCTCGGCGCCCGCGGCGGAGAGCCGGAAGCCCAGGTCGGCGCGGTTGCCCCACAGCGAGCCGTGCAGCAGGGCGCGCGCCCGCTCCGCCTCCGGCAGGTCCAGCAGGTCGTCCAGGGCGGCGAGCTCCTCACCGGTCTCCGGCGCGTCGAGTTCGGCCCGCTTGAAGGGGCCGAAGGGGTCGATGCCCTGCCAGGCGCCGGGACCGAACCAGCCGACCGCCTCCAGCAGCCGGCGGTAGAAGTAGCTCTCGGACCACAGCCACGGCACGTCGTACCAGGACCGTCCGGCGTGCTCGGCCAGGCCCCATTCCTCCCACCGGTCCCGGTCCGGGGCGCCCGCGGGAAGCGGTTCGATCGTGCCCTGCGTACAGCTCTTGAGGAGCTCGTCCAGCGCCTGGTGCTGCCCGGGCCCGTACGGGAAGGCGTCCCGGACCTGCCGGATGATCGCCGGGTGCCGCTCGGCCAGCACGCCGTGCGGGAAGGAACCGGGTTCGTTGGCGAGGATCACGGGTGCGAACGGGATGTCGGGCATGCCGTCACCGTATCGCGCGGGCCGGGACCGTACGGTGCACGTCAGGTCCCGTATCGGGCGCGTCACGCGACGGGGATCTCCCGTTCCAGATGCGTGGCGAGGCTGACGTAGCGGGGGCGGCGGTGCACCGGGACGAGGCCGCGGATCACGAGGTGCCACATCTCGGCCACCCGGCGCGGAAGCCGTCCGGCCGGTTCGAGTGAGCGGCCGGCGACCCGGGTGCCGACGAAGAAGCACACGAGCGAGTGGGCGGCGGCACCGACGTCCAGGTCGCCGTGCACGTCGGCCTCCCGGACGGCGCCGGTGAACTTGCGGGTGGCGAAGTCCAGCCATTCCGTGAAGGGGTGCCGCAGCGGCGGCCGTACGGCGATGTCCGCGGTGGCGAGGCGCAGTCCGGCACGCGGCACCGGGTCCTCGACCGCGAGCCGTGCGACGCCGAACGTGGTCCGCATCAGGGTTTCCAGCGAGGAGTAGCCCCGGCTCTCGACGTCGGCCACGAGCTGCTCGGCCGCCCGGGCCTGGAGCTCCAGGATGGCGTGGGCCAGGTCCTCCTTGGCGGCGAAGTGGAAGTACAGGGCGCCCTTGGTGACCTTCGCGTGTGCGACGATGTCGCTCAGGCTGGTGGACTCGTAGCCATGCCGGTCGAACAGGTCGGCGGCGGCCGTGATGATCGTCGCCCTGGTCTGTTCGGCCCGTAACTGCCTCGCCATCCCGGGACCCCTCCTCGCACTCGAACGAACGGGACATGCGGTTTGTTTTCGGCCCCTTGCATACGATAACCCACCGAACGGCAACGGGATTCCGCACCCGGCAGCACCGCTCGGCGCGTGTCGTCTCCGCTCCGGCAAGGCTTTCCGGCAGCAACGGGGACGACGGGCGCCACGCCATGATCGCCACCTTACGAGGCGACGGCCGGCTCCTCAACGGGGCCGGCCCTCCGGAATGCACGCGCCAACTTGCCTACAGGGCAGGGATGTTGGGCCGTAACGGACTATGTGCCCATACGACGGGCGGCGCCCCGCGGTGGTCGTGCTCACCGGAGGCGCCGCCTTCGTGCCATGGTTCGTGACGGCTCGGAAGCCGTCGTTCTCGCGGGTCAGTTGACGTAGACCTGTGCTCCCCCGTCGGTCACGGGCGCGTACTTGGCGCTGAAGAAGCCGCTGGCGAAGCACAGCGACGAACCGGAGACCTTGGTGAACTGCTGGTTGGTGAAGGTGATGCTGCCGTCGGCGTTGTCGGCCTTCCCGGTGAGGCCGGGGGCCTGGTAGACGCAGGTGATGCTGCCCAGCAGGGTGCGCAGCTTGACCGTGGTCTGGATGGTGGAGCCGGCGGCGGGCGAGACGGTGAGGGTGCCGTCGGAGGCGACCGTGGCGCTGTACGGCAGGTTGTCCACCGTGATGCTGCTGACGCCGAGCACGCCGATGACGTTGCTGGTGCAGGAGCTGCTGTCGAAGGTGTGCGCGGTGACGGACTCGGTGGCCGTGCCGGGCGCCGCCGGGTTGTCCGTGACGGTGGCGGTGAACTGGGAGGACGTGCACGTCACGCCGCTGGTGCCGGTCGCGCTGGAGTAGAGCGTGGCCGACGTGCCGGTGGCCAGGGGCGCGGTGAGGGTGTCGCCGACCGCGACGGCGGTGCCGCCGGTGCCGCCCGTGGTGAGCACGGCGTCGGCCGCGGTGGCGGGGCCGGCCGCGGCGAGGGCGAGCGCGGTGGCGGTGCCGGCGAGGGCGAGGAGGGATCGCGTACGCATGCGGGATGCCTCTTTCCGGAAGTGGGGGGTGAGTGGGGGTCGGATCGTGCGAGGTGGGGGGTGCGGGTGGTGCCACCGGCGCGGGTCCGTCGCGCCTTCTCCGAACGCGAGGGACCGGCGACGGCGGCGAGACGGGCACCGGCCGAAGGCCTCGGGGGAAGGCCTTCGGCCGGGCCGCAGGGGGCGGCCGGCACGGAACGGGGGCGCGAATCGTGCCCTGGCCGCGCAGAGGGGTGGAGCGGGTGCGCGTGCCGGTCTGGAGCGATGACGCGCACGTGCGTGGGTCGGTCGCCGTGCGCCGAGAGGTGGAGCGCTTGCCGTGAGAGGGCCGGGAACACGGCCGGCACCCCAAGGGGACGCGGCCGCCGCCGCTCGTCGGATCCGGCGCCACGGATCCGGGAAACAGGGGAAGTTGTAGACCCGCTCAACCATCAACGTCAAGCCACAGCAAGGGAGTTGGAGATCCAAGGTGCGAGTGGCGCACATCCGGCACCGTTTTTTCACATCTCCCTTGACCCCCCGAAGTAACCGGCAGTAACTTCGCCGAAGCTACCGCCGCGTAACGCGAAAGCCCTTGCACCCGCCGGGAGTGCGAGGAGGCGTCCGCGGCGGCCGCTGTCCGCGCCAGGACACCGCGCCACGGAAGCCCGACCAGCATTGATCCAGGCCCCTGGGAGCAGACATGGCCTCGTCCCCGGACGTCTCGTCCGCCGACAACATCCCCGAGAACCCGGGAAGCGGTTCACCCTCCGACCCATCGAGCAGCGCCGGTACCGCCGCGAGCGGCGAGAGACGGGGACGCGTCCGGGGCCGCCGGGCCGCGGTGATGGCGATCCCCGCCACCCTCGTGGCCGCCGGCCTCGCGATCCTCACCGCGCAGGGCGCCCTCGGTGTGCAGTTCGCGATCTCCGGCATGCCGTTCACGGTCACGGCGACGGAGCTCAACGGCACCGGCTTCGAGCAGTTCGGGGCCCTGGACAACATGGCGGACGGCAGTCCGAACGCCGGCGACACCGGCGGCCAGGAGCTCGTCGTCACCTCGGCCATCAAGAAGGCCACGCTCACCAAGCTGTGCCAGAGCGTCGACCTCGGCGGCACCAACCTGCTCATCACCGCGGGCGGCGGCGCCGACAAGGTGACCGCCAGCGATCTCACCACCGACTCGACCGTGCTGTCGGGTGACGCGGCGTTCAGGAACATCGAGATCGGCAACGACGCCAGCACGCTGACCAAGGCGGGCGTCAAGGGCCCGATCGGCGTCTTCAGCCAGCAGGCCGACACCGTGCACATCGGCAATCTGCGGCAGACCAACTATGCCACGACGGCTGGTGTGTTCAAGCTGCCCGGCCTCAAGCTCCGCTTCAGCGACTCGGGTTGCTGATCGCCGTGTCCGACCGTCCACGTCGGCAACCGAGGCAGGCCTTCCGCCGGTGGCGTGCCCGCCGGCCGTTCTGGGGCGGGCTGCTGCTCGCCCTGGGCGGCGGCGAGATCCTGCTTACCGAGAAGGCCTCGCTGAAGGTCGTCATGCACATCGGCATGCAGGGCCTGGCCGGCTATCTCCTGCCGGGCCTGATGGTGCTGCTGGGCCTGCTGGTCCTGTTCAACCCCGCCCAGCGGCTCTTCTACTCCCTCACCGGCATCCTGGTCTCCCTGGGCACCTGGCTCACCTCCAACCTGGGCGGCTTCCTCCTCGGCCTCCTCCTCGGCGCCGTCGGCAGCTGCCTCACCTTCGGCTGGCTGCCGGACCAGGAGCCGCGCCTCGGCCGCCGCGAGCGCCGTCGCCGGGCGAGGACGGCGGCGCAGGCCCGGCCCGAGGAGGTGGAGGGCACGGCGGTGTGAAGGGACGCGGGCGGACCCGGACGGAAAGACCGCGCTTCACATCCGTCCCGGCCGTCCGGAACTTTCCGTGCACGCCGTCAGTTTCCACGGTGCTGGAGCAGCAGGCGGTGTGCCGCGCGGGCACCCGGCCGCGGACACGAGGAGTGCGCATGGCCCTGTGGGATCGCTTCAAGGAGTCGGCATCGCAGATGCAGACCCAGTTGGTGGCGAAGAAGAACGACCTGAAGAGCGGCGCGTTCCGGGACGCGAGCATGGCGATGTGCGCGCTCGTGGCCGCGGCCGACGGCACCGTGGACCCGGCGGAGCGGCAGCGCGTGGCCCAGCTGATCGCCTCGAACGAGGTGCTGCAGAACTTCCCGGCGGACGACCTGCGCCGGCGCTTCGAGGAGAACCTGGGCAAGCTGACGGCCGACTTCGCCTTCGGCAAGGTGAGCGTGCTGCAGGAGATCGCCAAGGCGAAGAAGAAGCCGGCCGAGGCGCGGGCCGTCGTCCAGATCGGCATCGTGATCGGCGGCGCCGACGGCGACTTCGACAAGACCGAGCAGGCCGTGGTGCGCGAGGCCTGCTACACACTGGACCTGCCGCCGCACGAGTTCGACCTCTGACGACCCCCACTATGGGCGCGTACGGGAGCACGCTCGACGACCTCGACCGTGCCCTCGTCCATGCCCTGCACCTGGACGGCCGGGCGCCGTTCAGCCGGATCGCCGAGGTGCCCGGCGACTCTGCCCAGAAGGTGGCCCGCCGCTACCGACGGCTGCGGGCGGAGGCCGGGTTGCGCGACGCGGGCGTCCCCCGTCTCCGGGGGCGCCCGCGTCGTCGCGTCCGCGGTCGGGCCTGCGGGGCGGGCGTCAGCCGAGGCCGGCGGACTTCAGCCGAGGCCGGCGGACTTCAGCCAGGCCCTGGCGACGTCCAGCGGGTCCTTCTTCTCCGTCTGCACCTGCGTGTCCATGTCCAGCAGCGCCGCGGTGTCGAGCTTGGCGGAGACCGCGTTGAGGGCGTCCACGCCCTTCTGGGACACCGCGCTCTTGACGACGAGCGGCTGGACGTTCTCGAAGCCGAAGAGGTTCTTCGGGTCCTGCAGGACGACGAACTTCTCCTTGGAGATGGTCGGGTCCGTGGTGAAGATGTCCGCGACCTGCACGGCGTTCTTCTGCAGCGCCGCCTCGGTGAGCGGGCCGCCCGCGTCCAGCGCCTTGAAGGACTTGAACTGCAGGCCGTAGACGGACTTCAGGCCCACCAGGCCCTGCTGCCGCGTCTGGAACTCCGGCGAGGCCCCGATGACCAGGTCCTTCGCGATGTCCTTCAGGTCGGCGACGGAGGACGTGTCGGTGAGGTGGTACTTGCCCGCGGTGGCCGCGTTGACGGTCACCGAGTCCTTGTCCTGCGCCGCCGAGGGGTCGAGCAGGGTCAGCTTGGAGTCCAGCTTGGCCTCGATGGCGGACGTGGTCGCCTCGGTGGTCTTCGGCGTCGCCTTCGGGTCGAGGTAGGCCAGCAGCGCGCCGTTGTACTCGGGCAGGACGGAGATGGTGCCGTTCTTGAGCAGGCCGTAGGTGGTCTCACGGCTGCCGATGTTCGGCTTGTAGGTGACCTTGATGCCCTTGGCCTTGAGGGCCTCGCCGTAGATGTCGGCGAGCAGGGTGCTCTCGGGGAAGTTGTTGGAACCGACGACCACGCTGTCGCCGCTCGCCGAACCGCCCGACAGGGGGTCGGACTTGTCGTGGGAGGAGGAACAGCCCGCCAGCAGGGCCGTCGCCGCCGCGAGGGCGACTGCCGCCGCGCCTCGATTCCTCCGGGTGGACCTGCTGATGTGGGTCGTATGAGTCACCCACTGATCCAATCCAGCCACTTCTCGTTGCGTCAAGTGCGCACCCGTAACGGATTCTTGACAAGCTCGTGATGGCTGATCGTTCTGGGGCCGGGCCGGTTGGCGCCCGGCGGGTCAACTCGCGTCCCTCAGCCGCTCCTTCGGACGCCGGGTGAGACGGCGAGGCGGGACACCGCCCAGAACACCGCGAGAGTGACGAGCGCGAGACCCGCGACCAGGGTGGCGCCGCCCACGACCTTCTCGTAGTTGCGCTGGTAGAGGCCGTCCATGATGTAGCGGCCGAGGCCGCCGAGGCTGACGTACGCGGCGATGGTGGCGGTGGAGACGATCTGAATGGCGGCCGTGCGCAGCCCGCTCAGGATCAGCGGGAGCGCGACCGGCACCTCCACCTGGAACAGCACCCGCGCCTCGGACATCCCCATGCCCCGCGCCGCGTCCACCGGGGACGGGTCGACGGAGCGGATCGCCTCGTAGGTGGTGACCAGGATCGGCGGTACGGCGAGCAGGACCAGCGGGATCATCACCGGCAGCAGGCCGAGGCCGATCCAGATGAACATCAGCACCAGCAGGCCGAAGCTGGGCAGGGCCCGCCCGGCGGTGGCGATCAGCGCCAGCGCGTTGCCGCCCCGGCCGAAGTGCCCGGTGAGCAGGCCCACGGGCAGCGCGATGACGGCGGCGAACACGAGCGCCTCCAGCGAGTACCCGACGTGCTCGGCGAACCGGGTGGGGATGCCGTCGTAGCCGTGCCAGTGGGCGCCGTCGCTGAAGAAGGCCTGCACGAAGTTCAGTACGTTCACCGGGTGGCACCCTTCCTCGGCATCCAGGGGGTGAGGAGGAGGCGGACGAGGACCAGCACGGCGTCGGCGAGGATGCCGAGCACCGCCGTGGTCAGGACCGAGTTCACGGCGAGGACCGGCCGGTGGTAGGTGTTCGCGTCGTAGAGCATGTTGCCGAGCGCGCCCTGGTTGCCGATGAGCATGCCGACGCTGACCAGGGAGATGCTGGACACGGTCGCCACCCTCAGGCCCGCGATGATCGCGGGGACGGCGATGGGGAGTTGCACCTGGACATAGCGCCGCACCGGCCCGAAGCCCATGGCCTGGGCGGCGGCGAGGGTCTCCTGCGGGACCGAGCGGACCCCGTCCACGATGGCCGGGACCAGCACCACCAGGCTGTACACGGCGAGCGGGATCATCACCGTGGTCTCGCTCTGGCCGGTGTAGTCGATGAGCACGACGAAGAAGGCCAGCGACGGGATGGCGTACAGCACGGTGGTGACGCCGAGGACGGGCGGGTAGATCCAGCGGAAGCGCACGCACAGCTGGGCGACGGGCAGCGAGACGATCAGACCGGCCAGCACCGGCAGCAGGGCCTCGCGCAGGTGCAGGCCGATGAGCCCGAGGTAGCTGTGTTGGAGATCGCTCGGCAGGTCGAAGAAGCCGTTCATCGCGCGGCCTTCACGCCGGTGTCCTCGGCCACCCGGCTGTGGGCGGCCCGGATGGCCTCGCCGATGACCTGCTGGGAGACGACGCCGACAGTGCGGCCCGTGGCGTCGACGGCGACGGCCCAGCCGGTCGGCGAGAGCACGGCGCCGTCGAGCGCGGTGCGCAGCGAGTCGGTGCCTGGCACGAACGGCCGTCCGCAGGGCAGGAGTTGCTCCGGGTCGATGGCCCCGGCGGTGAGCCGGTCGGGCTCCGCCCAGCCGAGCGGTCTGCCGTCGGCGTCGGTGACGAGCAGATAGGGCGCGTCCGCCCGGGGGCCGGGCCGCTCGGCGCCCGCGTCGATCGCGACCACCGGCGTGGTCTGCAACTGCAGCCCCTCGGACGGGAAGAAGGACAGCCGGCGGATGCCCCGGTCGGCACCGAGGAAGTCCTCCACGAAGGCGTCGGCGGGCGCGCTGAGCAGCTCGGCGGGCGGGGCGAACTGGGCGAGCCGGCCGCCGGTGCGCAGCACCGCCACCATCGTGCCCAGCTTGATCGCCTCGTCGATGTCGTGCGTGACGAAGACGATGGTCTTGCCCAGCTCGTCCTGGATGCGCAGGAGTTCGTCCTGCAGTCCCTTGCGCACCACGGGGTCGACGGCGGAGAACGGCTCGTCCATCAACAGCACGGGCGGGTCGGCGGCGAGCGCGCGGGCCACGCCGACGCGCTGCTGCTGGCCGCCGGAGAGCTGGTAGGGGTAGCGCCTGGCCAGCGCGGCGTCGAGCCCGACCCGCTCCATCAGTTCCGCGGCCCGGCCGCGCGCCTTCTGCTTGCTCCAGCCGAGCAGGCGGGGCACGGTGGCGATGTTGTCGAGGATGGTGCGGTGCTGGAAGAGCCCGGCGTTCTGGATGACGTAACCCATCGACCGGCGCAGGGTGTTGACCGGTTGCTGCCGGATGTCGGTGCCGTCCAGCAGGATGCTGCCCTCGGTGGGCTCCACCATCCGGTTGACCATCCGCAGGGTCGTCGTCTTGCCGCAGCCGGAGGGCCCGACGAGGACGGTGATGGCGCGGTCCGGTATGTCCAGCGACAGCCGGTCGACCGCCACCGTGCCGTCCGGGTATCGCTTCGTGACTGTGTCTATCCGTATCAAAACGCCGAACGCCCTTCGGGTTTGGCGGAGGTCCGCCCGCTCCAGGCCACGCGCCGGGCTGCGCAGGCCGTTGCGGGGAGAGTCTAGACCGCGCGTGTTCCGGCGCCTGGGCGCCGGAGCGTGGCTTGGGTGCGGCGGGTATGCGGCGGGAGGGACGGCTGCGGCAACTCCCTGGCGCGCGGCGGGGGTCGGCGGCTTCGGCAAGGGCCCGGCGCAGGGCGGGGGTCGGTGGCTCGGGCAGCGGCCCCGTGCGCGGCAGCCGTCGACGGCTCCGATAGCGGCCCGGCGCGCGGCGGCCGTCGGCGGATGCGGCAACGGCCCGGCACGGCGGCCGTCGACGGCTCCGGCAACTGCCCCGTACGCGGCGGGGCCGCAGGCGGCGTCGTCGGGGCCGGCACCGGTGGTCGCGTGGGGCGCCGCCGGGCGGGTGAGGGAGCAGTCGATGTCCTCGGCCCGGTGCTCCCGAGCCCGTCCGTGAACAGCACGGGGTGTGGCCCGCTCCCGGAGTGCGGCCCGAGTCGTACCTGCCGAGGCCGATGGCCCCCGGGCGGTCCGACGGGACGGGCGGGACCCTGGATCGCGCCGTCCCGGGGTGATGAGCCTGGGACGGCGCTCCGAGCGCCCGGAGCGGGCCCGGCACCGGTGCCGCCGGGTCCGGCGGCCCCGCCGGACGGATGCCTCAGTCCTCGTCGGGTGCGAGGCGCAGGGAGATGGAGTTGATGCAGTACCGCTGGTCGGTGGGGGTGGGATACCCCTCACCCTCGAACACATGCCCGAGGTGGGAGCCGCAGCGTGCGCACCGCACCTCGGTCCGCACCATCCCGTGCGAGCGGTCCTCCACCAGCTCGACGGCGTCCGTGTCCTTCGGGTCGTAGAAGGACGGCCAGCCGCAGTGCGACGCGAACTTGGTGTCCGACCTGAACAGCTCGGCGCCACAGGCGCGGCACGAGTACACGCCCTTGGTCTCGGTGTCCGTGTACTCGCCGGTGAAGGCCGGCTCGGTCGCGGCCTGGCGCAGCACGGCGTACTCGGCCGGGGTCAGCTCCGCCCGCCACTGCTCGTCCGGCTTCTCGACGTCGTACGACATGAGCCTCAGCCCCTTCTCACTGCTGTGACAGGCGTTCCAGAATCAGCGGGCCCAGGTCGGTCACGTCGCCCGCGCCCATGGTGAGAACGAGATCACCGGGCTTCCCCATTCCCGCGATCACGGCCGGGATCTCCGCCTTGTCGTGCACGGCGGTGACGTCGGCGCCGGCGGCGCGCGCGGCCTCGATGATCAGCTCGCTGGTGACGCCCGGGATCGGGTCCTCGCGGGCCGGGTAGATGTCCAGGACCACCGAGGCGTCGGCGAGGGCCAGCGACTGGCCCATCTCCTTGCCCAGCTCCTGGGTGCGGGAGAACAGGTGCGGCTGGAAGACGACGAGGATGCGGGCGTCGCCGGCGGCGGCGCGCATGGCCTCCAGGTCGGCGGTCATCTCCGTGGGGTGGTGGGCGTAGGAGTCGATCACCTGCACCCCGGCGGCCTCGCCCTTGAGCTGCAGGCGCCGCTTGACGCCGGTGTAGGCGGCGAGCGCGGGAGCCAGCTCGGCGGCCGGGACGCCGAGCGCGGCCCCGGCGGCGAGCGCGGCGACGGCGTTGAGGGCGTAGTGCCGGCCGGGCACGGAGACCGTGAAGGTCAGCTCCCGCCCGTCCAGCAGCACGGTGACGCGGCTCTTCAGCCCCTGCGGTACGACGGCGAGCACCCGCACGTCGGCGTCCTCGGCCTCGCCGTACGTCACGGTCCGCACCGACCCGGCGAGCCTCCGGGTCAGCTCCCGCGCCCCCTCGTGGTCGGCGGAGATCACCAGGGTGCCGCCGGGCACGATCCTTGCGGCGAAGATCTCGAAGGACTCGTGGATCTCGTCGATCGAGGCGTAGTTGGCGTGGTGGTCCAGCTCGACGTTGAGGACGATCGCGACCTCGGGCGCGTACTTGTGGAAGCTGCGGTCCGACTCGTCGGCCTCGGCGACGAAGATGTCGCCCTCGCCGTGCAGCGCGTTGGATCCGGGCGCGTCCAGGTCGCCGCCGATGGCGTACGACGGCTTCAGACCCAGCTCGGTGAGGGAGACGGCCAGCATCGACGTGGTCGTCGTCTTGCCGTGGGTGCCGGCCACGGCGATCGGGCGCAGCCCCGCCATCAGCGCGGCGAGCGCGTCGGACCGGTGCACGACGGGAATCCCCAGCTCGGCGGCGCGGGCCAGCTCCGGGTTGTCCTCACGGATCGCCGAGGACACCACGACGCAGCTCGCGTCGTCGGCGAGGTGCTCCGCGGCGTGCCCGATGTGCACGGTGACCCCGAGCGCGCGCAGCGCCTGCGCGGTCGCCGACTCCTTGGCGTCGCTCCCGGCCACCTTCGCCCCGCGCTGGGCGAGGATCTTCGCGATCCCCGACATCCCGGCGCCGCCGATGCCGATGAAGTGCGGTCGGTCCATGGCGGTAGGAAGGCCGGGTGCCATGTGGTTCTCCCAGAGTCACGGGTACGAGCTGAAGCAGGCCTAGCCTATGCGCTCGGCCGCCGGTCGCTCGGCAAGGGGCGAGGGGAGACCCGGCCCGGCGGGACCCGGGCGGAGCGCTACGCCTTGCTGTGGGAGAACAGCTTGAGCACCGGCACCCCCACCCTGTGCCGGGCCCGGGACGCCCAGTCGCGGTGGAAGAACTCCTCCACGTAGTGCGGATCGGTCAGCACGATCACCTCGTCGGCGGACACCTCGGCGACGAGCCCCTTCAGCGCGTCCAGCGGATGGTCCTCGACCAGCCGCCCCTCCGCCTCGCTCCCGGCGGCCCGCAGGGCCCGCACGGACACGTCCAGCGCCTGCTGCCCGACGCTCCTGGCGTCGTCGCCCTCGGGGGTCTCGCGCTCGCGGACGGCCTCGTCGAGTTCGCCAAGCGCGATGTCGTCGATGGCCCGCAGCAGGCGGTCCGCCTGGTCGCCGCGCGGCTGGAGCAGCACATGGAAGGCGACCGGCTCGTCGCCGTGCAAGGTGGTGACGAACTCCACGTCGGCGGACGTCAGGGCCTTCTCGATCATCAGAACGCTTGTGAACACCAAACGCCTCTTCTCCTCCGTGGGCCCGGGCAAGGCCCCTGCGGGAACCATCCTTCCCCGTGATCGCTCGGGTACTGCCGGACTGGGTCCGTCGGACGTAAACCGGACTGGGTCCGTCGGACGTAAACCGGACCGGGTCCGTCGGACGTAAACCGGAACGACAGATTCCGCCGATGTCGGCGACCGCGGTACGCCCGCCTCAGGAGCGACGGTAACGACCGAACAGGAATCCGTCCTCCTCCAGCAGCGACACGAGCTCGAACCGGTGCGGAACCGCAACCGGCGGCCCCCCGGCGATGCGCTGGGCGCTCCCGGCGGTGAGCGTCGGCGAGAGGGTCAGGCACAGCTCGTCCAGCACGTCGGCGGCGATCAGCTGGCCCAGCAGCCGGGGCCCGCCCTCGGTGAGCAGCCGGGTGTGGCCGAGGCCGGCGAGGGCGCGCACCGCGCGGACGGGGTCGACGCCCGCTCCCTCACCCGCCACGACCACCCGGGCGCCGGCCTTCTCGGCGGCCGCGACGCGGTCGGGCGCGGCGGCGGCCCCGGTCAGCAGCAGGGTGGGCACCAGGGGCGAGGTGAACAGCGGGAGCGAGAAGTCCAGCTCCAGGCTCGCGGTGACGACCGCGACCGCCGGCGCGGGCCCCTGCCCGGCGGCCGCCCTGGCCTGCGCGAACTCCGCACGGGCGCGGGCGGGCCGGTACCCCTCCTGCCGTACCGTTTCGGCGCCCACGACGACGACGTCCGCGAGCGCCCGCAGCGTGCCGAAGATCCGCATGTCGGCGGCGCTGGAGATGGGCTGCGAGTGCCCCTCGTGCTGGGCTGCGCCGTCGAGCGAGGAGACCATGTTGGCCCGCAGCCAGGGCCGGGGGGCGCCCGGCGCCGGCTCCGGGTAGGCGTAGGCGGCGGCCAGTTCGGCGAGGCTCCACTCGCGGTCGACGAGCGCACCGGCGACGCCGTGCCCAGGCGTCCCCTCCGCACCGGGGGCACCATGGGCCACGTCGGCACCACCGGCGGCCCGGGCTGCTGTTTCGTCGGTCACAGGGAACAGGCGTCGCATGCCGTGCAGTCTGACACGGCGCTTAGCATGGATAACCGTGTCCTCCTCCACCACCGCCCCCGGATCCAGCCCCCTGACCGAAGCGGGCCCGCTCTCCCTGTGCGCCCGTGAGCCGCACGTGCCCGCGGACCGGCTGGTCGCCGAGATGGTGCCGCCGCCACGCTTCGACTCGGTCCGCTTCTCCACGTACATCCCGGACCCGAACCAGCCCAGCCAGACCGAGGCGGTGGGGGGTGCTGGAGGGCTTCGCGGCCGGACTCGGCGGGACGCAGGGCTCCGGCGCCGGCCGGCGGGGGCTCTTCGGCTTCGGGAGGGCGAAGGCGCCCAGGACCCCGGCGGGCCCGCGCGGCGTCTACCTGGACGGCGGCTACGGCGTCGGCAAGACCCACCTGCTCGCCTCCCTGTGGCACGCCACCCCCGCCGAGCCCTCCCGCAAGGCGTTCGGCACCTTCGTGGAGCTGACCAACCTGGTCGGCGCCCTCGGCTTCCAGCAGACCGTGCGGACGCTGAGCGATCACCGCCTGCTGTGCATCGACGAGTTCGAGCTGGACGACCCGGGCGACACGGTGCTCGTCTCGACGCTGCTGGGCAAGCTGGTCGAGGCGGGCGTGGCGCTCGCCGCCACCTCCAACACGCTGCCCGGCAAGCTGGGCGAGGGCCGGTTCGCCGCGGCCGACTTCCTGCGCGAGATCCAGGGCCTGTCCGCCCACTTCCGCACCCTGCGCATCGACGGCGAGGACTACCGCCACCGCGGGCTGCCCGAGGCGCCGGCGCCGTTCAGCGACGAAGAGGTGACGAAGGCGGCGTACGCCACCGAGGGCGCCTCGCTGGACGACTTCCCCGAGCTGCTGGCGCACCTGGCCAAGGTGCACCCGAGCCGCTACGGCGCGCTGACCGAGGGGCTGAGGGCGGTGTGCCTCACCGACGTGCGGCCGGTTCCGGACCAGTCGACGGCGCTGCGCCTGGTGGTGCTCGCGGACCGGCTCTACGACCGCGAGGTCCCGGTACTGGCCTCGGGGCTGCCCTTCGACCGGCTGTTCAGCGAGGAGATGCTGAACGGCGGCTACCGCAAGAAGTACTTCCGCGCGATATCCCGGCTCACCGCGCTGGCGCGGGACGCGAAGGGGCTCGTCAGAAGCGAATAGCGCGGCGCGCGTCGCGTCGTAGGCCTTGCGCGGGACTTCTCCGGCTAACCTCGCTCTTGACCAACCATTGACCAGTGCTTGGTGCGGACGAGAGGTCCGAGGAGGACCCCATCCATGCAGCCCCTCATCGACAACGCCCGTAGCTTCGGACAGCGCCCTGAGGAGTTCGCCGGGCTCGCCGAAGGCCAGTCCCCGCAGGTGCTCTTCATCACCTGCTCCGACTCCCGGGTCGTCCCGGCCCTGATCACGGGCGCCCGCCCCGGCCAGCTGTTCGAGCTGCGCACTGCGGGCAACATCGTCCCGCCGTACGCCTCCGCGCACCCCACCGGGGAGGCGGCCACCATCGAGTACGCCGTGGAGGTGCTCGGCGTCCGCGACGTCGTCGTCTGCGGCCACTCGCACTGCGGTGCCGTCGGCGCGCTGGTGCGCGGCGACGACCTGGACGCCGTACCCGCCGTACGCGACTGGCTGGCGCACGCCACCCCGCGGCCGGCCGGCGCGGCCGAGGACCCGGAGGTCGCCGAGGGCGTGCAGAGCCATGTGCTGACCCAGCTGCTGCGGCTGCGGTCGTACCCCTGCGTCGCACGCGGGCTGGCGGCGGGGCGACTGACCCTGCACGCCTGGTACTACGAGGTGCACACCGGCGCCGTACGGGCGCACCGGGCGGGGACCGACACCTTCGAGTCCCTGTGAGCGCCTCCCGCCCGGCTCGATCGGGCGGGAAGTGGCATATCGTTGTATCAACAGACGAACAGACCTCTGTGCGAGGAGGTCATCATGGTCCAGGAGCTGGTAGGGGCCATCGCCGCGGCGGGCGGCGTCGGCCTGGTGTACCTGGCGATGGCGGCCCGGGTGGTCAAGCAGTACGAGCGGGGTGTGCTGTTCCGGCTCGGACGGCTCGCGGGTGACGTGCGGATGCCGGGCTTCACGATGATCATTCCCTTCGTGGACCGGCTGCAGAAGGTCAACATGCAGATCGTCACGATGCCGGTCCCCGCTCAGGAGGGCATCACCCGCGACAACGTCACCGTCCGGGTGGACGCGGTCGTCTACTTCCGGGTGATCGACGCGGCGAGCGCGCTGGTGAAGGTCGAGGACTACAAGTTCGCCGTCTCGCAGATGGCGCAGACGTCCCTGCGCTCGATCATCGGCAAGAGCGACCTGGACGACCTGCTCTCCAACCGCGAGAAGCTGAACCAGGGCCTGGAGCTGATGATCGACAGCCCGGCCGTGGGCTGGGGCGTCCAGGTCGACCGGGTCGAGATCAAGGACGTGTCGCTGCCCGACACGATGAAGCGGTCCATGGCCCGCCAGGCGGAGGCGGACCGGGAGCGCCGGGCCCGGATCATCAACGCGGACGCGGAGTTGCAGGCGTCCAAGAAGCTGGCCGAGGCCGCCCAGCAGATGTCCGACCAGCCGGCCGCGCTGCAGTTGCGGCTGCTGCAGACGGTGATGGCGGTGGCGGCCGAGAAGAACTCCACGCTGGTCCTGCCGATCCCGGTGGAGCTGCTGCACTTCCTGGAGCGGGGCGGGCAGAACGGCGACGCGGCCGCCGCGCTGCCGGCGACGGCCGTACAGCCCGCGCCGGACGGCGACCGAGGGCCCCGCGCCGGCTAGGGCCGTCCCGGTGCGTGCCGGAACCGTGCCTGACGGCAGGACGCGGAGCGGAAGCGCTAGCGTGCCGGACATGCGCAAGAGCTTGGCGGCCCTGGCGGCCGCGCTGGCCGCGGTCGCGGGGTGCGCCGGCGGACAGGGCGCGCAGCAGGTCGCCGCGCCCTCCCCCACGCCCGCCGGCCGCCTCACGGTGACGAGCACCGCCTATCCCGACGGCGGCACGGTCCCGCGCCGCTTCACCTGCGACGGCGCCGACGTCTCGCCTCCGCTGACCCTCCGCGGCGTCCCCACGGGCACGGTGTCCCTGGCCCTGCTCCTGCAGGACCTCGACGCCCCGCACGGCACGTTCACGCACTGGCTGATGTGGAACCTCGGCCCGCACACCACCCGGCTCTCCGCCGACGAGCGCCCGCGGGGAGTGGCCGAGGGCCGCAACAGCTTCGGCAGGACCGGCTACAACGGGCCCTGCCCACCCCACGGCGACCGCCCCCACCGCTACGTCCTCACCGTCTACGCCACCGACCGCCGCCCGTCCCTCGCCCCCGGCGCCACCCCCACCGACCTCCTGCGCACCCTGTCCGCCCACACCCTCGCCGAAGGAACGCTGACCGGCCGCTACGGCCGCTGAGAGCGCCGGCCGGCGCGCGGGCGGCCCGGGCCGCACCATCCACGGGACATCGACCGAGCCGGGCGGGTCGTCCGCCGCGCGGGTGACCGTACCGACGCGCCGCGGACATATCACCATACAAATGGGCCATCAGCCTTACGTTCGTACGGTGATCCCACTTGCACGCCGTATCACCGCCGTCTGCGCCCTGGGCGCGGCCCTCGCCGCCTGCGGGACCGCGGGCCCCGCCCGTCCGGCCCCTGCCAAGAGCTCCGTCTCCGCCTCCCCGTCCGCCTCGCGTCCGCCCGTGCTCGCCCCGGGCCCGGGCGGCCTGACCCCGGTCTTCGAGCACGGCCCGCGCACGCTCGGCAAGACCGTGGCACTGACCTTCGACGCCGACATGACCGCCGACGAGGGGCCCCGCGCCGCCGCCGGCGAGCGCTTCGACAACCCCGGGCTCATCGGCACCCTGCGCGCGCTGAAGGTGCCGGCCACGATCTTCATGACCGGCCGGTGGGCCGAGCAGTACCCGGACGAGGCGCGCAGCCTCGGCGCCGACCCGCAGTTCGAGGTCGCCAACCACTCCTACAGCCACTACGCGTTCACCTCCGACTGCTACGGCCTGCCGACCGTCGCCCCCGACAAGATGCGCTCGGACGTCGAGCGGGCGTACACCGCCTTCCGCAAGGCGGGTCTGCGCAAGGTGCTGCCGTACTTCCGCTTCCCGGGCGGCTGTTACGACCGGCAGGCGCTGCGCGCGCTCAGCGGGCTCGGCGTGACCGCGATCCAGTGGGACGTGGTGAGCGGCGACGCGTTCGCCACGGACGCCGGCGCGGTGGCCCGGCAGACGCTGGACGGGGTGAAACCCGGGTCGGTGGTGATCATGCACTGCACCCGCAGCGCCGCCCCGACCACCGAGCAGGTCGTCCGCACGGTCGTGCCGGAGCTGCGCAGGCAGGGCTACCGGTTCGTCAAGGTCTCCCAGCTGATCGGCGAGACCGGCGGACACCGCTGAGCCCCACGCGAGTCCTACGCTGGGGGCATGAGCGACCAGGACGACACGACGTACTGCACGATCGCCGACGCCCCCCGCCCGACGAAGGCCGACGGGCCGCCGTACGCGGAGTGCGTCCTGTGCCGGGAGCCGACAGAGTACCCGGAGTCGTACAAGGGCATCACGCTGTGCCCGCGGTGCGAGTGGCAGGAGGCGCAGCGCACCGCCTGCTCGGGGTGATCCGCGGGCGGGGCGCGTTCCGGCGCCCTCCGTCCGCCCGGGGCGACCGCGCGTTGATGGGCGCGCCGGCGGCTTCGTAGGGTGGGCTGTCGTGAGCCATGTTCCAGCCCCCGATCACAGTCCCTTCCGGGTCGAGCGCACCCCGCGCGACGAGGCCCCCCAGTACGTGCTGCCCCTCGTCGTGCGGATCGAGCGCAGCGCCCCGCCCGCCCGCACCGACGCCCTGGAGACCGCCGCCCGGGCCGTGCTCCTGCTGCTCGCCGACGACCGGGCGCACGGCGACGGCGAGTGGGCCGAGGCCGTGCCCAACTGGGAGGACGCGCGGATCCGCAAGGTCGTGCGGCGTGCCCGGGGCGCCGAGTGGCGCCGCGCGGAGGCCCTGCCCGGGATCACCGTGACCGGCAAGTCCGCGGAGGTACGGGTCTTCCCGCCGGTCCCGCTGGACGGCTGGCCCAAGGACCTGGCGAAGCTCCAGGTGTCCGGCACCGAGCTGGACGACCCGGAGCCGCCCGTCGACGCCGACCGCACCGAGCCGGTCCTGTGGCTCAACCCGGAGCTGCAGATGTCGGCCGGCAAGGCCATGGCCCAGGCCGGGCACGCCGCCCAGCTGGCCTGGTGGGCACTGTCCGGCGAGGCGCGCACCGCATGGCGGGAAGCGGACTTCCCCCTCGCCGTCCGCACCGCCGAACCCGGCGACTGGGCTCGGCTGACCGGCAGCGGGCTGCCGCTGGTCCGGGACGCCGGCTTCACCGAGATCGCACCGGGTTCCTGCACGGTCGTCGCCGACCATCCCGCCCTGCGTTAGGGGTTGCGGGCGAAGGCTTCCCGGACGCGAGTCGCACACGCTTCGGCAACGCAGGAGCCCCTGCTCACCGGGCAGGGGCCCCCTTTGTACGGACGCAGTCAGGCTATGAGCTCGCCGCCTCCGTGCCTTCGTTGGGCGCGGACTCGGTCCCCTGGTTCGCCCCAGTCTGCGTACCCTCCTTGGGCGCGGTCTGCGTGCCCTGGTTCGGCGCGGTCTCCGTGCCCTCCTTGGGCGCGGTCTGCGTCCCCTGGTTCGGCGCGGTCTCCGTACCCTCCTTGGGCGCGGTCTGCGTCCCCTGGTTCGGCGCGGTCTCCGTACCCTCCTTGGGCGCGGTCTGCGTCCCCTGGTTCGGCGCGGTCTGCGTGCCCTGGTTCGGCGCGGTCTGCGTCCCCTCCTTGGGGGCCGTCTGCGTGCCCTGGTTCGGCGTCCCCTGGTTCGGCGTCCCCTGGTTCGGCGTCCCCTGGTTCGGCGAACCAGTAGTGCCTTGGTTGAATGACCCGCTGATGTTTGTGTTTGTGTTTGTGTTTGAATTAATTATCTGGTTCACGTTGTTGGTCGTCTGGTTGACGATTTGATTCACCACCGACGACGGCAGGCCGAGACTTTGCGCCTTGGCTTGCGCGGCCTGCACGGCCTGTGCTTTCGCCTGTTGCGGGGAGGCTCCCCGGCTTATAGCCGCTTTCGCCGCGCTCGCTCCGGCCGCCACGGCGGCGGACGCCTGCCCTGCTCCGCCTGCGGAGGACCCGCCGGCGCCTCCCGTGCATGCCACGGAGCCCACGGAGAAAGGCCCTGTTCCCGAGACGGACATCGGCCCGATACTGCCGCCGGAAGAAGAGTTCGCGGTCGCCCCACCAGGCGAGACGGTGAATGTTCCGTTGGGGTCGAAGCCCTGGCCCGTCAGGGTGCCCCCTGCGACCTGGCAGGTCTGGTTCGGGACAGCGGAGGCCGTCTCCACCGCGCCGACGGTCATTCCTCCGACCAGCGCAGCCGTCGCGGCGGCGCTCAGTACTGATTTCCCTCGCATGAAGCTCTCCTTCGCTGGCTCTACAATTCAGCGACCGGAGACGTTTCCGTCCGGATAACAGCACGCTAACTCCGCTACTCCAGTGATGCACCTAGAGTTGCAGACACAAGAGGCTGACATTATCCTGTTTTCATTCGATTTCCGTTGTCGCCGAACATCTGCGACACATTATTCGCGGCAGCACAAGCAGGCATCATTTTCTGTTTAGCCGCGATTTTCCAGCCAAGCAGCGTTGGCACCCCGGCGAGGCCTCACCACCTCGTCGGGGTCTGACGCTTTGACCGTAGAAGCACCGAGTGCACAGCAGGGGCACAGTTTGTGCCCCCGTCGTCACGCGGCGAGAATGCCGATCTTCACCACCAGTTCCGAGGCGCGGCGCCGACGCGCCGGCACCTTCGACTCGGCTTCCTCGAGCGTGATGCGCTTCGCGAAGCCGTTGTAACGGATCAGTGAGCGGGAAGACGTCGAACGCGGCCTTCACCGCGGCGAGCCGAGGATGCCCGGGACCGGTGAACAGCTCGACGTGGACGGACTGGTCACCGGTCAGGTCCGACAGGTCGCGCACGCGCAGCAGCTCGGCAATGCGCAGGATCGTCTCCAGCTTCGGCGTCTTCAGCCGTCCCGTCTCGATCCCCTTGACCCACGACCCCGACCTGCCCGTGGCCCCGACTCAGGTCGGCTACTGCCCGCGCTGCCCAGGGCTCACGCACCGCTACGGGCCCGGCGCCGAGGTCGTGTGCCGCGCCTGCCGGGCCGTCGAAGCGCTGCCGGACTGGGCCATCTGACCGAGTCAGCCGTCCGCCTGTCACTGCGCCCTTGTTTGCCTGGCGCAGGACGCGAGGTGTGGACACGTGGCCATCTCGAAGAGCCGAGGCGCACCCCGCAGCCAGAGCCGGGAATCAAGGTTTCGCTGCACACCAGGCCTCAGGCTGCCACCATGGCGCCCATGAGAGCGGGGGCGGACCGTACAACCAGGTTCAGGAACAATCACCTGGCGAGATACACCATTGAACGTCTTGATAGTTCCCTCCAGCAACTCGGACTGCCGCGCCCGCGTCTGAAAGTCCGCCTAGCCCTTCGGGCTGCCTGCACAACCGGCTCGACCATTCTCTGGACGACAGGCGCCTGTGCACTGGCCATGCTCTGGATCAACGAAGTCAGTGCCCATCTCTTCTTCGACGGCGTACCTGATTTTGCCTATTACGCTTTCCGCGCAGTGCTCGACTACTGGGAACTGGTACACTCCGGACGGAAAGCCTTTTGGGGGCTAATGATCGTAAGCTCGATATGCGTGACCGCATTCCTCCTGCTTCTCGTATTTCTCGCCGCAATTCCCCTGGTCCTGGCTTTCGGCGTCACTGCAGGACGACCGTGGTCAATAGCGCCTTACGGTCACCTACAGCGCAGATTCAAGCCCACGCTGACCATCGCCTCGTCGATAGAAGCATGCGCATCCCTGTACGCATCCACATGGCGCACCCAGCCGCACCGGTCCCGCCGACTCGCCCGGCGACTCAGGTCCGTTGAGAGCCAACTGCTCTCTCTGCATCGAACCTGCGGACGCCTTCCGCTGCGAACTCACCGCCGAAGAGAGATCAAACACCACACAGGTCTCGTCGTCGCCTCACTGCGTCAGGCCGAGGCTCGTATCGACCGCGACGGCAACGCTGCGACAGTTCCACTCGCGGCGATGCTGCTGACTGTGGCAGAGCGAATAGCCGACGGACGCATTGGCGCGCTCCTTGACGAGCCCGAACTGGATGCCACACTCCAGCCGGCTCGTGACTGGGAACCTTTCAAACTAGCCACCGCCGCCGTACTGATCGCGGCATGCGCCACTGGCGTGAGCGTCCTGAAACTTCCCGATGACGCAACAACCTACGCCATCGGCGCCTGCGGCATTGTCGTCCTCGCTATGCTCTACGGCCGCCGCGTTCAGCAATTCCTTGATCTTCTTGGCGTGCTCGGGGGCGGCAAATAAGAGCTCGTTTTTTCAACAGTCCCGATTCTGCGTACGTAGAGATAGTCGGACCCGGGATGGTCGGACCCGGGCGGGCGATCACAGCGTCTTGACCTGGCCGCCGTCGATCGTGAACTCGGCGCCCGTGATGTTCCCGGCGAGCGGGGAGGCGAGGAAGAGGGCCAGGTCGGCGACTTCGTGGGGTTCGGTGACCCGACCGGTGGAGATGCCCATGCTCTGCGGCACGACCACGTCCATGGCCTCCTGCGCGGTGATGCCGGCCTCGGCCGCCGCGGCCTCGGCGAAGCCACCCGGCGCCGTCCAGAAGGGCGTGCGGACCGGCCCCGGCGCGATCGCGTTGACCCGGATCCCTCGCGGTGCGAACTCCTCGGACAGCGACTTGGTCACGCTGTTCAGTGCGGCCTTGGCCGCGGAGTAGTCCACGACCCTGGGGTGGGGCAGGCGCGCGTTGATGGAGCCGATGTTGACGATGACGCCCCGGCCCGCGCCCAGCAGGTGCGGAAGCGCCGCGCGGCTGGCCCGCACCGCGCTGAACAGGGTCAGGTCGAAGATCCGCTGCCACTCGGCGTCGTCGACGTCCAGGAACCCCGGGCGTGGGGTCGCGGCGCCCAGGGAGTTGATCAGGACGTTGAGCCTGCCGTACCGCTCCACCGCGTGCCGCACGAGCCTGTTCGGCCCCTCCGCGGTGGACAGGTCCACCGTGACCGCGGTGACGCCGTACGCGTCGGTCAGCCCTTCGAGCTCGGCAGTGGTGCTCCGGCTGCCGGCGACGACATGGGCTCCCTCACGGGCGAAGGCGTCGACGACGGCCAGTCCGATGCCCTTGCTCGCTCCGGTGACGAGGACGACATCGTCCTTGAGCCGGAGGTCCATGGCGGTCCTCCCTTTCCTGGTCGGCCCCCCACGTGTCCACGGTAGGCGGATCCGGCGCCTCCGGCCCGCGCGTCCGGACCCCCTGCACCCGGACTGGGAGTTTCCGCCTCTCAGCTGGGAGCATGCCGGTCGTGGCGCCGGGGCCGGTGCCAGGAGCACGGTGGACGCCGGGAGGTCTCGTGAGCGGGCTCCGGCGGGGAGCCCCACCGCACATCAGGAGGCGTTGGCCATGGCCCTGGGGCATCCGGTGAACCGCGCTGGAATGGGCACGCGCACCGTGACCGTGTTCGTGTTCCCGGGGGTACGGCTGCTCGATGTCACCGGTCCCATCGAAGTGTTCGCTTCCGCGAATGAATTCGGTGGGCGGTACCGGGTGCAGACCGTGTCCGAGGACGGTGCCGACGTGATCACCTCCGCCGGCACCCGCATCAGTGCCGACCTCGCCGTCGCCGACGTGCGGGAGCCGAGCGACGTCGTGGTGATCCCGGGCGGCCCGGAGTGGGAGACGCTGATCAAGGACGACGCGCTGCTGGATGTCGTCCGGCGGCTGCATGACCACGCCCGCTGCACGGCATCGGTGTGCACGGGAGCGTTCCTGCTGGCGGCGGCCGGGCTGCTGGACGGGCGGCGGGCCGCGACACACTGGCGGCAGGCGCGGCAACTGGCCCTGCGTTTCCCGTCCGTGCGGGTCGAACCGGACGCGATCTTCGTGCGGGACGGGCGCATGATGACCTCGGCGGGCGTCAGCGCGGGCATCGACCTGTCCCTGGCGCTCGTCGAGGAGCACTACGGTGCTCAGGTCGCCCGCTCGGTCGCCAAGGACATGGTCGTCTTCATGCAACGACCGGGCGGCCAGTCCCAGTTCAGCGTCCGCTCCCAGGTCCCGCACTCCCGACGGGAGATACTCCGCCGCGTGCTGGACGAGGTCGCCGAGAACCCCGGGGCCAACCACACGCTGCCGGCCATGGCCCGCAGGGCGGGCGTCAGCGTCCGGCACGTGACCCGGCTCTTCGACGAAGAGGTGGGAACCACTCCGGCCCGCTATGTGGAGCAGGTCCGGCTGGAGGCCGCCCGGGTGCTGCTGGAGACGGGTGACGACGCCATGGCGGTGGTGGCGCGTCGTACGGGGTTCGGCTCGCCGGAGTCGATGCGCCGGGCCTTCGTACGACATCTGGGTGTGACGCCCGGTGCGTACCGGACCGGCTTCCGCACCACCGGTGTGGGCGCCGGGAATCCGGCGTCCGACGCCGTCTCCCGGTAGCCGGGGCGCCACGGGCCTGCCTGTTCTTCCTCCTCGCTTTCCCCCGCGCGGGGACCGGAGTTGCGGCCCCCCTGCCCGAGGACGCCCCCTGCCCGAGGACGCCCCCTGCCCGAGGACCGGATGTGCGCCCCCGCTGTCCTTGTCTGCGGCCAGGCACGCACGGCCCCTGTGAGTTGAACGCCTCGGAAATGCCGGTACGACCCGACAGAAGGCGTTCAGCAATGGCTTCGAGCTCAGCAACGGCTCCGATCAGTCCCACTCTCGCGCCCGATCCCCGCAGATGGCGTGCGCTGGGGATCATCTGCCTGGTGCAGGTGATGCTGCTCCTCGACGTGACCGTGGTCAACGTCGCGCTTCCGCCCATCCAGCATGACCTCGGCCTCACCACCACCGGTCTGGCCTGGGTCGTCAACGGCTACACCGTCACCTACGGCGGGCTGCTCATGCTCGGCGGGCGCCTGGGTGACCTGCTGGGCCGCAGGCGCCTCTTCCTGACCGGATTGGCGATCTTCGCGCTGTCGTCGGCGAGCGCCGGAGCGGCGCAGCAGGCCGGTGTGCTGATCGCCGGCCGCTTCGTCCAGGGCGTCGGCGCCGCACTCGTCAGCCCGGCGGCCCTGTCGCTGGTGACGCTGCTGTTCACGCAACCGCGGGAAAGGGCACGGGCGATGGCCATCTGGAGCGGCCTGGCCGGAGTCGGCGTGGCCCTCGGCGTCGTGCTGTCGGGCGTCCTGACCACCGTCACGTCCTGGCGCTGGATATTCTTCGTCAACCTGCCCATCGCCGCATTCGCGTTCGTCGCCACCTTCAGGCTCGTCTCCGAGAGCCGGGCCACCAGGCGCGGCCGGCCCGACGTCCTCGGCGCCGTCCTGGTCACGCTCGGTCTGCTCCTGGTCGTGTTCGGCCTGCTGGAGAAGGCCGGACAGGCATGGCTCTCGTTCCTCGTCCTGGGCTGCGTGGGGATCGGTGTGCTCTGCCTTGCGGGTTTCGTGCTGGTCGAGGCCCGGGTGGCCCAGCCCCTGATGCCCCTCGCGTTCCTGCGCTCGCGCAACCGGAGCATCGCCAACGCCGTTCGCATCTGCTACTACGTGGGATTCGCCACCCTGTTCTTCTCGCTCAGCCTCTACGTGCAGCACGTGCTGCGCTTCTCCGCGCTCGCGACCGGATTCGCCTTCGTGCCCTTCGGGCTGGTCATCCTGTTCAGCGCCACCGTACTGGCACCGCGCCTGCTCCCCCGGTTCGGGCTGCGGGTGCTGAACGGCGGGGGGCTCGCGATCACCGCGGTCGGCTACGTCCTCCTGGCCGGGCTGAGCGCCCACGGCACCTATGCGGCCGACGTGCTGCCCGGACTGGTTCTCGTGCCGCTGGGCGGCGGCCTCGTCCTCGTCGGGTCCACCGTCGCCGGAGTGGACGGCGCGACGGGCGAGGACGCGGGCATCGCCACCAGCATGAACAACGCGTCCATGCAGATCGGCAGCGCCCTCGGGCTGGCCGCCCTGGTCTCCCTGGGCACCAGCCACGCCACCGCCCTGGAGCACGCGGGCGCCGACCCGCTGTCCGCCACCGCGCACGGCTACGCCTTCAGCTTCGCCGTCGCCGCCGGTGTGACGGCCTTCGGCGCGTTGCTCGGCTTCGTCGGGATCCACCGGGCGCCGGCCGAAGCCCGGTCGGTACCGGCCCCGGCCGGACAGCGCGCCGCCTGACTCCCGGCCCCTCGATCCGAGCCCCGCGCTCCCCGTCACCGTGCCGTGCGCCTCCGGCGGGGAGCGCGAGGACCCTATGGCCGTACCCCGCGCCCCCGTGCCCGCCACCGCCGGCAAGGTCTGCACCCCGCTCCCCGCCCCCGCCACCGCACCGTGCGCCGACCGCGAACACCGCGAGGACGGATCGCGCCGATGTGCCGGGCGGCAGCCGGCCCCTTTGCCGGGCGGGCCGCGGCGCGCATGAGCGGACCCCCCTCGACGGTGGTCGAGGGGGGTCCGCAACGGCGGGTCGTACGCTGTGGCGCCGGAGCCCGCCTCTCGCGCCGCGGTGCCGCGGCAGGCGGCGTGGTCAGCGGAAGGCGGATGCCACCAGGTCCTGCTGCTCGCCGGCGTGCCGCCGCGCGGAGCCCACGGCCGGGGCGGGCGCCTCCGGCCGGCAGACGCAGGCGACGGGACGGTTCGCCGCGCGCTGCAGCCGCGGCGCCGCGAAGGACCAGGCTCCCTGGTTCTCCGGCTCCTCCTGCACCCAGCGCACCTCGGCGCCGGCGGGGAAACGGGCCAGCTCCGCGCCCAGTTCCCGCTTTGGGAACGGGTAGAGGCGCTCGACGCGGACGATCGCGGTGTCCGACAGGTTCGAGTCGCGCCGGTGGGCGTCCAGGTCGTAGAAGACCTTGCCCGAGCACACCAGTACGCGCCCGACGCGGGCGGCATCCACCGTCTCGTCCCCGATGACCGCGCGGAACTCTCCCGTGGTCAGCTCCGCCAGGGTGGAGGTGGCCGCCTTCGACCGCAGCATCGACTTCGGGGTGAAGACGACCAGCGGCCGCCGCAGGCCGCGCTCGCCGAGCGCCTGCTGCCTGAGCAGGTGGAAGTAGTTGCCGGGCAGGGAGGGCATGGCGACGGTCATGTTCTGCTGCGCGCACAGCTGGAGGAAGCGCTCGATCCTGCCGGAGGAGTGGTCCGGGCCCTGCCCCTCCAGGCCGTGCGGCAGCAGCAGCGTCACCCCGGAGCGCTGCCCCCACTTCTGTTCGGCGGAGGCGATGTACTCGTCCACGACCGTCTGGGCGCCGTTGGCGAAGTCGCCGAACTGGGCCTCCCACAGCACCAGAGCGTCGGGCCGGGCCAGGGAGTAGCCGTACTCGAAGGCCAGCGCCGCCAGTTCGGAGAGCATCGAGTCGTAGGGCGCGAAGTGCGCGGCCGGGGCGCCCAGCGAGCCGAGCGGCGTGTGCTCGGCGCCGGTGCGCCGGTCGGTGAGCACCGCGTGCCGCTGGCCGAACGTGCCGCGGCGGGAGTCCTGCCCGGCCAGCCGCACCGGTACTCCGTCCAGCAGCAGGGAGCCGAAGGCGAGGGTCTCCGCGGTGGCCCAGTCGATCGTTCCGGCGTCCAGCATCCCGGCGCGTCTGCGCAGCTGCGGCAGCACGCGCGGATGCACGGTGAAGTCGGGCGGCAGGCTGGACTGGGACGCGATGACGCGCCGGGCGGTTTCCTCGGTGATCGCGGTGGCCGGGTGGGCGGGCGCGCCCTCGGCCGCCGCGGGAGCGCCGCCCTCCGGGGAGCGGCCGGACGCCTGCGGCGCGTGGGTCTCGGCGAAGGCGTGCTCGAGGCGTTCGCGGTAGTCCCGCAGAGCGCCTTCCGCCTGCTGTTCGCCGATGTCCCCGCGACGGATCAGCGCCTCGGCGTACAGCTTGCGCACCGAAGGCCTGGCGTCGATGCGGTCGTACATCGCCGGCTGTGTGATGGAGGGATCGTCGACCTCGCTGTGGCCGTGGCGGCGGTAGCAGATCAGATCGACGACGACGTCCTTGTGGAACGCCTGACGGTAGTCGAAGGCCCACTGCGCGACGCGGGCGACGGCCTCGGGGTCGTCCCCGTTGACGTGGAAGATCGGGGCCTCGACGGTCCGCGCCACATCGGTCGCGTAGGTGCTGGAACGGCCCTGCGCGGGTGAGGTCGTGAAGCCGAGCTGGTTGTTGACGACGATGTGCACCGTCCCGCCGGTGCGGTAACCGGGCAGCTGCGACATGTTGAGCGTCTCGCCGACGACGCCCTGACCGGCGAACGCGGCGTCCCCGTGGACGACGACGGGCAGGACGGGGAAGGCGTCGCCGCCGTCCGCGGCCATCTCCTGCCTGGCGCGGACGACCCCCTGGGCCACCGGCCCCACGATCTCCAGATGCGAGGGGTTCGCCACGACGGAGACCGCCATGGAGCCCCCCTCCAGGGCGCGATAGGTGCCCTCCGCACCGAGGTGGTACTTCACATCTCCGGATCCCTGCACCGACCGGATGTCCGCCGCGTCCTCGAACTCGTGGAAGATCTCCGCGTAGGACTTGCCGACGATGTTGGCGAGAACGTTGAGCCGGCCGCGGTGCGCCATACCGATGACGGCTTCTTTCAGCCCGCTTCTGATCGAGCGGTGCAGCAGGGCGTCCAGCAGTACGATCGCGGACTCGCCGCCTTCGAGCGAATACCGCTTCTGGCCCACGTATTTCGTGTTCAGAAACGTCTCGAAGGCCTCTGCCGCACCCAGCCGGTAGAGGATCTGCAATTGTGCGGCGCGGTCCGGCCGGGAGTGCGGGGATTCGATCTGCTGCTGGACCCAGCGGCGTTCCTCGGAACTCTGGATGTGCATGTACTGGGTGCCGACGGACCCGCAGTAGGACTGCCGCAGGATCTGCAGGACGTCGCGCAGCGTCATGGTGGCCCGCCCGGCGAAGCCGTCGACGACGAAGGTCCTCGCCAGGTCCGCGTCGCCGAGCCCGAACGCGGCGACGTCCAGCTCCGGGTGCGCGCCCCCCGACTGCGCCGAGAGCGGATCGGTCTCGGCCATCAGATGCCCGCGCACGCGGTACGCGTGGATGAGCGCCGCGACGCGGACCGCCTTGACCGCCGCGTCGTCCGCGGGGTCACTCGCGGGAGCCGTGCCGCCCCGCGGCCGGGCGGCCGTCACCTGCGCGGGAGAGGCGAAGAGGTCCCGCCAGGCCTGGTCGACCGATCCGGGGTCGTGCAGATACCGCTCGTACTGTTCGTCCACGAGCCATTCGTTGAGGCCGAATTCCAGCCCGTGAAGCACCGGCTGTCCGGCGCGGGATTGCGACGCCACGATGTGGATCGCCTTCTTTCGTCATTGCGTATGGCCAAGGTGGACGCGTCCGGCCGCGTCACGCCATCGACGGTATGCCGACGAAGGGGATGAGGAATCACACGAATGTGCCATAACAGCGGCAGATAAAGACATGGCGGCAAGGCGGCGATCCTTGCGTGGAATGCTTGCCGCTCACGTCACCGGAAGGCAGGACGGCACGCATGACCGCGCACGACCATCTCGACTGCTTCGCACCCGAACTCGTCGTCATCCCGTGCGGCAGCCGCAAACTGGGCCGGCCCGCACGGGCGGCGGACCTGTACATCGGCTCCTACCACCGGGCCTGCCGCAGCGCGGCCGAGGCGCTGCGGCCCGACCGGCTGCTCATACTCTCCGCGCGCCACGGGCTGCTCGACCTCGACGACGTCGTCGAGCCGTACGACACGCCCCACGGCGCGGCCGAGGCGGTCACCGCGCCGGTGCTTGTGGAGCAGGCGACGGCGCGGGGCATCGTGTTCCTCGACCCCGTGGTGGCCCTCGGCGGTGCGCGGCACGCCGCTCTCGTCCGCGCCGTCTGGCCGCACGCCCGCACGCCGCTGGCCGGGGCGGGCGGCATGGGCCGGCAGATGGCCCGGCTCGCGGCGCTGCGCGAGGGCCGTGAGATCGACCCGGCCTGACCGCCGCCCGCGGCCGCCGCGCGGCCCTCGGCCGGCGGCGGCCGCCGGTCAGCCCTCCTCGTGCGCCAGCGTCAGATCGACGGCGTGGTGGCCGCTGCCGTCGAGGGAGAGGGGGGTGGCCTGGGCCCAGTACGCCGCGGCGACGACCGTGTACCGGTCGCGTTCGAGATCCGTGAAGGCGTAGGAGCCGTCCTCGGCGGTGACGGTGTTGCCCACGACGTCGCCCGCCGGGCCGAGGAGGGTGACGCGCGCCTGGGAGACCGGGCGGCCCTCGGCGGTGGCGCGGACGGTCCCCTTGAGCACGGCCGGGTTGCCGAGCCGGGCCTCCCGTTCGCCGGTGCGCCGGTGCGCGGGCCCGCCGGCGGGCCCGCGCCGGATGTGCCCGGCGGCATGGCGCAGGGAGTGGCCCGCCACCACCAGCCAGGCGAGGACGAGCAGACCGTAGAACACCACGGCCGTCCACACGAACGCCCCGGAACCGGTGCGCTCCGCGAGGGAGCCGGTGGCCGTCACGCAGGCGCCGACCGGGAAGATGAAGGACCACCAGGTGGGCGCGAAGGGCAGCCCGGCCCGGATCGTGCGCGCGGTCAGCGCCGTGGCGAGCGCCACCCACAGCATGGTGAAGCCCCACACCACGATCCCGGCCAGCAGCGCGAACACCGCGGTGCCCCGGGCGTAGGGCGCGGGCAGCGCGCTCGGCGCCACCGCGGCCAGCGTGCCGAGCGCCGTCACCGACTGGCCCAGCGCTCCCGCCCCGATCCACACCGTGGGCACGACGGTTCCGGTGGGCGCCTCGTGGTGCACCAGGCGGCCGTAGATCATGGCCAGCACCAGCAGCACGGCGACGAGGCCGAGCCCGAGCATCGCGTAGCAGCCCAGGAGCAGGGCGAGCCGCGGCTGCCCGGCCGGTGCGTGGGGCACGAGCAGGGCGCCCGTCGCGGCCGAGACGACCGGCGGCACCACCGGCATCAGCCAGCCCCCGAACGCCGCGTCCGGCGTGAAGCGGTGCCGGGTGACCATCAGATAGGGCACCGTGCAGGCCGTGACCAGGCCGAGCACGGTGCCGAGCCCCCACAGCGCCCAGTCCGCGTCCAGCGCCGCCTGCGCCCCGATCAGCCGCTTGCCGAGCAGCAGCGTCCCGGCACCCACCGTGAGCAGCGCCATCGGCGGTGCGCCGAAGAACTGGGCCGCCACCGGATCACCGGCGTGCAGGCGCAGCGCCCGCTGCCGGAGGTAGCCGACGGCCAGCAGGAGGAGCAGCAGCGCCGCGCCCACCCAGACCACCGTGGCTGCGGTGCGCAGTCCGGGGAAGCTCCGTGGCAGGGTGACCGCCGCATTGGCGACGATGCCGGTGCCCATCACGGCCGCGAACCAACTGGGGCCGAGGACCGGACGTTTCTTCCTGGCGGTGGGCGCCGTGGACCCGGCGGACGGGGAATGATTCATTCCCCAGACCCTATGGCCGGGTTGGGGCAGTACTGTCGATCATGTCCTGATGTAAGCGCCGTATGGCACACATCGAGGACCGCCCGGCACGGAGCCGCTGTGCGCGCAGGGGCAGGCCCCCGACGGGGCGGCGCTCCCGAGGCCGGCACCCGGGCCGGTGCCTGAGACGGTCACGCGGCTCGCACGCCCGACGGCCGGGCCCGAACCTCAAATGTTGCTCTGAACGCGGCGAGGAGACGGTTCGGGCCGGCGGGCCGGGGCCATACCCCCGTCATTCGGAGGGGGTGCGGACATGCTGCGACTGGGGACGGGCATCGGCTGGCGGCCGGAGATCGCGGACGCCGTGAAGCGCATGCCGGGCATCGACTGGGTGGAGGTCGTGGCGGAGAACGTGTGCCCCGGGCACCTCCCCGAGCCGCTGCTGCGGCTGCGCGAGCGCGGGGTGACCGTGATCCCGCACGGCGTCTCCCTCGGCCTGGGCGGCGCGGACCGGCCGGACGAGGGGCGCCTGACGGCCCTCGCCGAGCGTGCGGCGGTGCTCGGCGCGCCCCTCGTCACCGAGCACATCGCGTTCGTCCGGGCGGGCGGCGCGCTCACCGCGTCCCCGCCGCTGGAGGCGGGCCATCTGCTGCCGGTGCCGCGCACCCGGGACGCCCTGGACGTGCTGTGCGAGAACGTGCGGATCGCGCAGGACGCGCTGCCGGTGCCGCTCGCCCTGGAGAACATCGCCGCGCTGTTCTCCTGGCCCGGCGAGGAGCTGACCGAGGGGCAGTTCCTCGCCGAACTGGTCGAACGCACGGGCGTACGGCTCCTCGTCGACGTCGCCAACCTGCACACCAACCGCGTCAATTGCGGCGAGGACCCTGCCGAGGCGCTGGCCGCGCTGCCGCTGGAGGCCATCGCGTACGTCCATGTCGCGGGCGGCTTCGAGCGCGACGGCGTGTGGCACGACAGCCACGCGCACCCGGTGCCGCGGCCCGTGCTCGACCTGCTGACCGACCTCGCCTCCCGGGTGGCTCCGCCGGGTGTGCTGCTGGAACGGGACGACAACTTCCCCGAACCGGCGGAGCTCGAGCGGGAGTTGGACGCGATCCGGGAGGCCGTTCGGTCGGGCGTCGCGGGCGGCGCCGGCGAGAGGCGGCGGGCCGGTGAGGCGGCCGGAGGTGTCTCCGTGCCGGCGCGCGTCGGGGTCCGCACCCGCGAGGGCGCCCGGCAGCGGCTCGGTGTCGCGCAGGCCGCGGTCCTGTCCTCGCTGGTGGCGGGGACACCGGTGCCCGAGGGGTTCGACCGGGTGCGCATGGGAGCGCAGGCGCGGGCCCTCGCGGCGAAGCGGGCGGACGTCGTGGCGAAGGTGGCGCCCGAGCTGCCGGTGATCCTCGGGTCCGGGTACCGGGAGGCGTTCCTGGAGTACGCCCGGGAGCGGCCGATGACCGGCGGGTACCGGCGGGACGCGCTGGACTTCGCCGGGCACCTGCTGCGGGCCGGACGACCGGGCGACGGGGGCGCGCACCGGGCGCTGCGCACGTGGTGGCTGGACCGCGCGGGCCCGGCGCCCCGCCCCCGGCGCCCGGCGACCGGAGTGGCCCGGGCGGCACGCGTCCTGCTGCGCAGGGGCTGACCGGCCTGCGGGGTACGACGCCGGGGTACGACGGCTCGCCGCCCGCGATGCGGCTCCGCCGGGCCGACCCCTGCCGCGCCGGCGGCACGCACCGCCGGGGTGCGGCCCGCAGGCACGGCTCAGCGGGGAGTCGTACGTCCGCCGAGGGCCACAGCGGCAACGCCGGGGTTCCGGCAGCTCGCCCCCGCTTCGCCGAGATGTCGCCGGACCCACCTCCGCACGGGCGCCGCGTGCCTGCGGATCCTCCGGACGCCGCGGGTAATATGCCAAGCCCGGCACCCAGCCCCTCGTATCCGGCCTGCGGTGCCGTATCAGGAGGCACGATGCGACCGCGACCCCCGATCAAGGGCCGAGGCATATTCAGCGGTACCGGGCTCGTCATCGCGGCCCTGGCGGCGACGGCGGTGGCGTTGCTGTATCCGCTGTGGTCGTACGCCGGCCGGCCGCGGCCGGCCGAGGCGAACCTGCTCAGCGCGCAGACCGTGACCACCCCGTACGGCCCGCTGTCGGCGCAGGACCGGGACTTCGTCACCAAGGTCCGGCTCGCGGGGCTGTGGGAGCTGCCCGCCGGCGAGCTGGCGGAGCACAAGGGCACCACGGCGGCCGTGCGCACGGCGGGCCGGCACCTCGTCGACGGGCACGCCTCCCTGGACGCGCACGTGCGCACCGTCGCCACCCAGCTCGGCGTCCCGCTGCCGAACCAGCCGAACGCGCAGCAGGAGCAGTGGCTCGCCACGCTCAAGGCGGCGCAGGGGCAGGACTTCGACCGGCAGTTCGCGCAGCTCCTGCGGCTCGCCCACGGGCGGGTCTTCGCCCTGGTCGGCCAGGTCCGGGCCGGCACCCAGAACTCCCTGGTCCGCGATCTCGCCGACGACGCCAACGCCACCGTCCTCGACCACATCAAGGTCCTGGAGGCCACGGGGTACGTCGACTTCGCCGCGCTGGCCCGGGACCTCGCCGTCTCCGCGTCGCCGGTGCCGACCCCGCAGGAGACCGACCCCAGTGCCGTCACACCGCTCGTGCCGTCGCCGGGCGAGACGTACTCCCTGCCGCCCGCGACCGCCACCCCGCCGGAGACGGACAGCCCCTGACCGGTCCGGCCGGTCTGACCTGGGGAACAAACGGAACGTCACATACCGGCAACACTGCGTCCGGATGCTGAACAGGGCATGGCGCCCGCCCAGACCTCTGGCATAGAAACACGTCATGTTCTGGGTCCTTCTCCTCCTTCTGGCCTGGGCGTTCGCCGGCACCGCGTGCACCCGGCTGTGCCTGGCGGCCGTCCGCGCGGCGGCCGCGGACACCGACGTCACCGCGGCGGACCGGGAGCACGCTCTGACGCTGTACGAGGCGGCCTTCCTCTCCGGCGGCCCCGCCCGGGTCGCCGACGTGACCATGGTCTCGATGGCCCGGCAGCGGCGGCTGCTGCTCGCGCACACCGGCTGGGCCACGGTGGTGGACCCGCGGGGGCGGGACGAGATCGAGCAGTCCGTCATAGGGGCGATCGGGCCCGAGGGGCAGTCGCGGATCGCTCCGGTGCGGGCGCGCGCGGCCGGGGCCGAGGCCGTGCGCCGGCTGGCCGACCACCTGGTGCGGGCGGGCCTCGCGGTGCCCGACGGCTCGGGTACGAGCGTGGGGGCGGCCGTCCGCCGGGTGCGCGCCGCCGTCCTGGCCGTGGCGGCGCTCGGAACGGCCGCGCTGCTGCTGCCGGTCCAGACCGGCACGCCGCGCCTCATGGTCGCGCTGTGGTTCGCGCTGCCGCTCACGTTGTCGCTGAGCTGCCTGGCCGTGGCCCGGTTCGAGGTGCACCCGTACTCGCGCTGGGCCTCCCCGGCCGGGCAGCGGCTGCTGGGTGCGCTGGTGCGCCGGCCGGACGGTGACGAGCGGTCGTTCCTGACCTCGGTCGCGCTCCGGGGCATCCGCGCGATCGGCGAGCCGGAGCTGCGGGCGGCCTTCACCCACCGCGACCAGCCGTGGCGGGACTGAGAGCGCCGTAGGGGGTGCATCGGGGGCAATGGCGCCGACACCGGCCGGGCGGTGCTTGCCTTCCCCGTGATCCGAACGAAATATCCCTTTTGTTGTCGCCGGGCCGTGGCTGCCGTGCCATCGCCGCCGTGACCGAAGGGATACGCGATGAAAGCTGCCACCCTGTACTCGGCTGCCGGCTCCCTGCTGCTGACCGCCCTGGCCGGCGCCCCCGCGGACGGCACCCCCGGCGGGGGCGGTGTCACCGCCGTGCCCGGCAGCGCCGAGCAGCGCGGCACCGCGGTGGCCGCCGCGCGCGCCCGGGCGGCCGGACTCCGCACCGGCAGGTGCTCCGCCGCCGACGTGCCGGACGCACCGTACGGCATGCAGTGCGGCACCCTGACCGTCCCGCTCGACTACGCGCACCCCGACGGCAAGCAGATCAAGCTCACCGTCAGCCGGATCCGGGCCACGCAGAAGGATCCGCACAACAGCAAGCGGAGGGTGCCCCGGCAGGGGGCCCTGGTCTACAACCCGGGCGGCCCGGGCGCCTCGGGCGTGTACTTCCCGGTGCTCGGCACGTCCCCGGCGTGGCAGCGGATCGCCGCGGCCTACGACCTGGTCGGCTACGCCCCGCGCGGGGTGGGCGGTTCGACGCCGCTGTCCTGCGAGGACCCCGGACGCTTCGGCCGGATGCCCACCCAGTCGCCGGCGCACCCCTCGGAGGCGTACAAGCGGCAGCGCGTCGCCCAGGCCAAGGCCTACGCGCGCGGCTGCGCCCAGCGCTCGGGCAGCGGGCTGCGCTTCTACAACTCCCTCAACAACGCCCGCGACCTGGACGTCCTGCGAGCCGCGCTGGGCGAGGACCGGCTGACGTTCATGGGCGCGTCGTACGGCACCTACTTCGGCGCGCTGTACGCGGCGATGTTCCCCTCGCACGTGCGGCGGATGGTGCTGGACTCGGCGGTCGACCCGGACCCGGCGAAGGTGTGGTACCGCGGCAACCTCGACCAGTCGGCCGCGTTCGAGGAGCGCTGGACGGACTTCCGGAACTGGATCGCCCGGCACGACGACGTCTACCGGCTCGGGAACACCCCGGAGGAGGTGCAGCGCAACTACGACACGGCCCGGGAGCGGCTGGCGTCGAAGGCCGCGGGCGGGAAGGCCGGGTCGGGCCAGCTGCAGAGCGCGTTCTTGATGGCCGGGTACTACGACGACTTCTGGCCGAGCCGGGCCGCCGCCCTCTCGGCCTATCTGCACGGCGACCCCGAGCCGCTGGTCCGGCTGGCCGAGCCGGGCTCCGGCTCGGCCGCGGGGGAGAACGCCGCCGCGGTGTACACGGCCGTCGAGTGCAACGACGCGGCATGGCCGACGGACTGGACGGTGTGGGACCGGGACAACACCCGGCTGGCCCGGACGGCGCCCTTCGAGACCTGGGACAACACCTGGACGAACCTGCCGTGCGCCTACTGGCCGGCGCCCCGGCAGCGGCCGCTGGACGTGCGGACCGGGCCGGGCGAGCTGCCGCCTGTGCTGATCCTGGCGGCCGAGCGGGACGCGGCGGCGCCGTACGCGGGCGCGCTGGAGATGAACCGTCGACTGGCCGGATCGGTGCTGGTGACCGAGCGGGACGCGGGCACGCACGGCATCGGGGGCGGCCCCAACGCGTGCGTCAACGCGTACCTCGACAGCTATCTGCTGGAGGGCCGGCTCCCGGCGCGGCACGCGTCCTGCGCGCCGCGCCCCGAGCCCAAGCCGGACACCCCGGCGGCCGGTGTCACGGGGCAGTCCGCGCGGGACGCCCTCAAGGGCAGGGCCGACCGCTGACGGCGATCAGGCCAGCCCGGCCACCAGCTCCGCGATGTCCTTGCGGCGCCCGGTGTAGAACGGCACCTCCTCGCGGACGTGCATCCGGGCCTCCGCGCCGCGCAGGTGACGCATGAGGTCGACGATGCGGTGCAGCTCGTCGGCCTCGAAGGCCAGCACCCACTCGTAGTCGCCGAGGGAGAACGAGGCGACCGTGTTGGCGCGCACGTCCGGGAAGCCGCGGGCCATCTTGCCGTGCTCGGCGAGCATGCGGCGGCGGTCCTCGTCGGGCAGCAGGTACCACTCGTAGGAGCGCACGAAGGGGTAGACGCTCACGTAGGTGCGGGGCGTCTCGTCGGCGAGGAACGCCGGGATGTGCGAGCGGTTGAACTCGGCGGGGCGGTGCAGCGCCATGTTCGACCACACCGGATCCAGCGCGCGGCCCAGCCGGGTGCGGCGGAAGAGGTTGTACGCCTCCTGGAGCTGGTCGCTGGTCTCGGCGTGCCACCAGATCATGAGGTCGGCGTCGGCGCGCAGACCGGACACGTCGTAGGTGCCGCGGATCGTCACGTCCTTGGCGGCGAGCTGGTCGAACAGCTCCTGGACCTCGTCGGCGTAGCCCGCGCGGTCGTCCGGCAGCACGTCCTTGAGCTTGAAGACCGACCAGAGGGTGTAGCGGATGACCTCGTTGAGGTCCTTGGCCAGCTTGCCCTTGTTCGGGATCCTGCCGGCCTCGGTGGTGGGGGCGTCGTCACTCATGGTCCCTATTCTCCCGCTCCGCCGTGGAGGCTCTGCACCGGGTTGGCCGTAAGCTCCCGGATTCCGCTCAGGTCGCCGTCGAGCTGGTCGACGGCCGCGTACGCGCTCGCGATGCACGCCGGGATGCCGACGCCGTCGTACTGCGCGCCGCACACCGCGAGGCCCGGCAGCTTGGCGACGTGCTCGCGGATGCGGGCCACCCGCGCGTGGTGCCCGACCGGGTACTGCGGCAGGCCGTCGGTCCAGCGGGTCACCCGGGTCTCCAGGGGCACGGCGTCCAGTCCGGTGGCCGCCCGCAGATCGCGCCGGGAGACCTCGACGAGGTCGGCGTCGTCCCGCTGGAGGACCTCCGTCTCGCCGTACCGCCCGACGGAGGTGCGCAGGACGACCACGCCGGGATCCTCCTCGGCGATCCAGCCCCACTTCTGGGAGGCGAAGGTCGAGGCCTTGATGGTGCGCCCGTCGACGGGCGGCACGAGGAAGCCGCTGCCCTCGGGGAGTTTCAGGTCCGCACGCCGGTAGGCGAGGGTGACCAGGGCCATCGAGGCGTACTCGACGGCGGCGAGTTCACCCGCCGCG
>NZ_JBLEBI010000069.1:0-32390 GCF_047340315.1 Streptomyces sp. AF1A | reverse complement strand
GGCCACCGCGCCGACCGCGCCCGAGGAGGCGGCCGTCGTGGTCGTCCCGTCGGCCGCGGCGGAGGACGCGGAGGCGCCCGCTCAGGCTCCTGACGGCGAGGTGGCGGCGGCCAAGAAGACCGCCCGCAAGGCGGCCAAGAAGGCCACGGCGAAGAAGGCCGCCACGAAGAAGACCGCGGCCAAGAAGACGGCCGCGAAGAAGGCGACGGCCAAGAAGGCGGTCAAGACCGCCAAGACGGCCGCCGCGAAGGCGACGGCGAAGAAGACCAGCACGGTCTCCGCGCCCGCCGACGAGGGCTGACACCTCTGCCGTGCGGCCGGCCCCCAGGGGCCGGCCGCACGGCCGTGTGCGGGGCCGTACGTCCGCACGTCCGGTGAGCTGGTCCGCAGCCGTCCGCCGTGACCGGCCCCACACCCGCGGGGCCCGGTTTGACCCTCTCGTGCGGGACCCGTAACCTTGAGCGTCGGTGTGTCACTGAGCACGCCACATCCCCGTAAACCTCTTCCTCCCGGACGCACGGCTGGCCGGGAGAGGTCGCCCGTGTCGGGCGGCTGGCCTGCGGGGGTGCCGTTCCCGAGCGAAAGAGAGATCCGCGTGTACGCCATCGTGCGCAGCGGTGGTCGCCAGCACAAGGTTGCTGTCGGCGACATCGTTGAGGTTGACAAGATTTCCACGGCCAAGGTTGGCGACACGGTCGAGCTCTCGACCCTGCTCGTTGTCGACGGCGACTCCGTGACCAGCGACCCGTGGGTGCTGGCCGGTATCAAGGTCCAGGCCGAGGTCGTGGACCACCACAAGGGCCAGAAGATCGACATTCTGCGCTACAAGAACAAGACCGGCTACCGCCGTCGCCAGGGCCACCGCCAGCAGTACACGGCGATCAAGGTCACGTCGATCCCCACGGCTGCGAAGTAAGGGACTGAGGAGAAATGGCACACAAGAAGGGCGCATCGTCCACCCGGAACGGTCGCGACTCCAACGCCCAGCGGCTCGGCGTGAAGCGCTTCGGCGGTCAGGTCGTGAACGCGGGTGAGATCCTGGTCCGCCAGCGCGGCACCCACTTCCACCCCGGCGCCGGCGTCGGCCGTGGCGGCGACGACACGCTGTTCGCCCTGCAGGCCGGTGCGGTGGAGTTCGGTACCCACCGTGGCCGCAAGGTCGTGAACATCGTTCCGGTCGCCTGAGTCGTCGATCACCTGATCAACTGATCGCCTGATTCGGCACCGAACGCTTCGCGAGGCGGACCTCACTTCCCGTTCGGGAAGGCGGGTCCGCCTTTCGCGTGTTGACACGTCGACATACCCATTCGTTTCTGGAGGCACTGAACCATGACCACCTTCGTGGACCGCGTCGAGCTGCATGTCGCCGCGGGTAACGGGGGCCACGGCTGTGCCTCCGTGCACCGGGAGAAGTTCAAGCCGCTGGGCGGCCCGGACGGCGGCAACGGCGGCCGGGGCGGTGACGTCATCCTCACCGTCGACCAGTCGGTGACGACGCTCCTCGACTACCACCACTCCCCGCATCGCAAGGCCACCAACGGCAAGCCCGGCGAGGGCGGCAACCGCTCCGGCAAGGACGGCCAGGACCTGGTGCTGCCGGTGCCGGACGGCACGGTCGTGCTGGACAAGGCGGGCAACGTGCTCGCCGACCTGGTCGGGCACGGCACGTCGTACGTCGCCGCCCAGGGCGGCCGGGGCGGCCTCGGCAACGCGGCGCTGGCCTCCGCCCGCCGCAAGGCGCCCGGTTTCGCGCTGCTCGGCGAGCCCGGGGACCTGCACGACATCGTCCTGGAGCTGAAGACCGTCGCCGACGTGGCCCTCGTCGGCTACCCGAGCGCCGGCAAGTCCTCGCTCATCTCCGTGCTGAGCGCGGCCAAGCCGAAGATCGCCGACTACCCGTTCACGACGCTCGTGCCGAACCTCGGTGTCGTGACCGCCGGTTCGACCGTCTACACCATCGCCGACGTCCCGGGGCTGATCCCGGGCGCCAGCCAGGGCAGGGGACTCGGCCTGGAGTTCCTGCGGCACGTGGAGCGGTGCAGCGTGCTGGTGCACGTGCTGGACACCGCGACCCTGGAGTCCGACCGCGACCCGGTCTCCGACCTCGACGTCATCGAGGCGGAGCTGCGCGAGTACGGCGGCCTGGACGACCGGCCCCGCATCGTCGTCCTGAACAAGGTGGACGTGCCCGACGGCAAGGACCTGGCCGAGATGGTCCGGCCCGACCTGGAGGCCCGCGGCTACCGGGTGTTCGAGGTGTCGGCCGTCGCGCACATCGGCCTCAGGGAGCTGACCTTCGCGCTCGGTGACCTGGTCGCCAGGGCGCGCGCCGCGAGGCCGAAGGAGGAGGCGACGCGGATCGTCATCCGGCCCAAGGCCGTGGACGACGCCGGTTTCACCGTCACCCGCGAGGAGATCGGTGGCGAGCCGCTGTTCCGGGTGCGCGGCGAGAAGCCCGAACGCTGGGTCCGCCAGACCGACTTCAACAACGACGAGGCCGTCGGCTACCTCGCCGACCGGCTCAACCGCCTCGGCGTGGAAGAGCAGTTGATGAAGGCGGGCGCCCGCTCCGGCGACGGTGTCGCCATCGGCCCGGAGGAGAACGCGGTCGTCTTCGACTGGGAGCCGTCGGTCATGGCGGGCGCGGAGATGCTCGGCCGCCGCGGCGAGGACCACCGCCTCGACGAGCAGCGGCCCGCGGCGCAGCGCCGCAGGGACAAGCAGGCGGAGCGGGACGAGGCACTGGGCGAGTACGAGGACTTCGACCCCTTCCAGTAGGGGCGGCCCGTCTCCGGGCAAGGGCGGCCGGTCCTGTCTCCGGGCAGGGGCGGCCGGTCCGCCGACGACTCACCTGCCTCCCACGGTGCTCTCAGGTAAGTCTCAGGTGACAGGTGAGTTCTTACCGTCCCTTGGCCATGGAGACGGACTGCACGAAAGACGCCGTGGCCCTGCCCGCGGGAACCCGGCTGCTGCACATCGGCCCGCACAAGCGGCCGGCCCCGGACACCTCGAATGGATCTCTTACCCTGGCCGAGACCGAAATGCTGCGCAATCTTGATGTGGAATTCCGCGGCAATGGACTGCCCGACGAGCTGTATTCGCGGCTGGTCCGCAACGGCGCTGTGTTGCATATGAAGAACGCATGCACGCCCACGCCCCGGGACCGGAAGATCGTCACGCCCCGCTGGGCGGTCGAGGCCGCGGCCGCGATCGGCGCCGAGGCGGCCGGGCGCGTCGGCGCGCTGGGCGTGCGGGTGCTCGGCGATCCGGCGCTGCTGCGGGCCGTGCCGCAACAGCCGGGAGAGGCCCCCGCGGAGCCGCGCATCGCGCCTGACGTGGCGGCTCGCGCGCTGTACGGCGCGCTCGCCGCCGCGGCCTCGGCGCCGCTCGGCGCGCAACCGGTGCGCACGGTGCATCAGACGCTGTCCAGGGAACTGGTGCGGGTGCTCGGACACCGCTGTCTGAAGCGGCTCGGCCGGCGCTGAATGTCCCGTGTGCCGCCCTTGTGGACTTACTCACAGCAAATTCATGGGTGTTCGCCGGGGCAAGCCCAATCACCGGGCGTGCAAGGTGAATGACTGGTTGCGCTCACATATGCATGGGATGTCGCTCACCTTGCACTCCCCTTACCGAAAGTGGGAGCATTTCACGGTTCCCTGTCGCCCCAAGGTAGGTCAGCCTGTGTCCCAGCACATAGCCAAGCCCCGAACCACCGCAGTGATCCTGGCCGGTGGCACCGGTCAGCGGGTGGGTCTGTCGATCCCCAAGCAGTTGCTGAAGATCGCCGGCAAGGCAGTCATCGAGCACACCCTGACCACTTTCGAGAAGGCCGACTCGATCGACGACATCATCGTGCTGATGGCGCCGGGCTATGTGCCGGACATCGAGAAGATCGTCGCCAAGGCCGGCTTCACCAAGGTCAAGAAGATCATCGAGGGCGGCGCGACGCGCAACGAGACCACCGAGCGCGCCATCGAGGCCCTCGGCGAGGGCCTGGCAGAGGGCGAGGACCTCAACGTCCTCTTCCACGACGCCGTACGCCCGCTGCTCTCGCAGCGCGTCATCGACGACTGCGTGGCCGCGCTCGAGCGCTACCAGGCCGTCGACGTGGCCATCCCGTCCGCCGACACCATCATCGTCACGCGCACCCACGGCGGCGACGGCGAGTTCATCACCGAGATCCCGGACCGCTCCCGGCTGCGCCGCGGCCAGACCCCGCAGGCCTTCCGGCTGTCCACGATCCGCCGCGCCTACGAGATCGCCGCCGGCGACCCCAACTTCCAGGCCACGGACGACTGCTCGGTGGTCCTCAAGTACCTGCCGGACGTCCCGATCCACGTCGTCGCGGGCGACGAGTACAACATGAAGGTGACGCAGCCGGTCGACGTCTTCATCGCCGACAAGCTCTTCCAGCTCGCCTCCACCGCCGCGCCCGAGCAGAAGGGCGAGGAGGCCTACCGCGAGCTCCTCACCGGCAAGACGGTCGTCATCTTCGGCGGCTCCTACGGCATCGGCAAGGACATCGCCGAACTCGCCGAGTCCTACGGCGCGAAGGTCTACGCCCTCGGCCGCTCCACCACCGGCACCCACGTGGAGAACCCGGAGGAGGTCGACGACGCGCTGTCCAAGGCGTACGCGGAGACCGGCCGGATCGACTACGTCGTCAACACCGCGGGCGTGCTGCGCATCGGCAAGCTCGCCGAGACCGACAACGCCACCATCGAGGAGGCGCTGAAGGTCAACTACCTGGCCCCGGTGCAGATCGCGCGCTCCTCCTACAAGTACCTGGCCGAGACCAACGGCCAGCTGCTGCTCTACACCTCCAGCAGCTACACCCGCGGCCGCGCCGAGTACTCCCTGTACTCCTCCACCAAGGCCGCCATGGTGAACCTCACCCAGGCGCTGTCCGACGAGTGGGCCGGCGACGGCGTCCGCGTCAACTGCATCAACCCCGAGCGCACCGCCACCCCGATGCGCACCAAGGCCTTCGGCCAGGAGCCCGCGGGCACCCTGCTCTCCTCCGAGGCCGTGGCCCGCACCTCCCTGGACGTGCTGCTGTCGGAGCTGACCGGTCACGTCATCGACGTCCGCCAGCAGGACCCGACCGCCGGCGCCGCGCAGGCCTCCGGCTTCGAGCAGGCGCTCGCCTCGGTGCTGGACCGTCAGGACGGCGTGTAATAATTAGTAAATAGATTTCAGGAATTCAGGCCTCTGCGGTCGCTCATTCACCGGGCGTTCGTAGGGGCCTGAATCCGTACATCGCGAAAACCGTACACCTCGTGAATTACCGGCATATCTCGCCATACCGAACAAAACCGGCACTCCCCCTCCCAGAGCAGGTTTCCCCGTGATATCCACCGCTATTCGCGTCGCCCGGGTGGGCAGCGTGGCCGAGCTGGCCGCGGCGGCCCTCATGATCCTGGGCTTCCCGGCGCTCATGCTGGCCGCGCTCGTCCCGAGCATCCCTGCCTTCGCGGCCGCGGCCGCCGTGACGTACCTGGCGGACCACTATCTGCACCGCAAGGGCAGCTACCTGATCAACCGCCTCAGCAAGGTCCGGGCCGGTCTGTCGATCCGCTTCCTGATCCGGCAGCTGCTGCTCATCCTCCTGCTGGCCCGGTCGTCCCACGGGGGCGACCTGATCTTCTACGGCGCGGTCGCCTGCTTCATCGCCTTCTACGGCCTCCAGGCCCCGCACGGAGCGCTGGTCACCCTCATCCGCAACCGCCGCCGGATGCCGGTCGCCACCCGCAACGTCGACCTGAAGTCCCGCATCCGCATCCCGGACGCCCCGCCCCAGCCCCTGCTGAACCGCAGCGCCGAGAAGATGCTCCACCTCGACCTGTTCGCGGTCGTCGGCATCCTGGTCGCCGCGCAGCTGGACTCCACCGCCGCCGCCCTCACCGGCATCGGCCTCACCGTCGGACTCGGCATCCTGTACGTGCTCGCCCTCGTGCCGTACATCCGCGGCCGGAAGATCCCGCCGACCGCCGAGGTCGTCCTCGCCGCCGTCGACGACTGGCTGGCCGCCTACAAGCCCGAGACCGTGCTCTACTTCTCCGGCTCCAAGGACTCCGCGTACCAGGTCAACATGTGGCTGGAGACCATGGAGCAGCTGCGGACCCGGCCGCTGATCATCCTGCGCGAGCGGGCCATCCTGAACAACCTCGCGCCCACCACGGTCCCCGTCATCTGCGTGCCCGGAGGGGTGCACCTGATGAACATGGACCTGTCGACCGTGCGCGTCGCCCTGTACGCGGCGAACGTCGGCAAGAACATCCACCTGCTGCGCGTGCCCACCATGAAGCACGTCTTCATCGGCCACGGCGACAGCGACAAGCTGGCCAGCGTCAACCCGTTCAGCAAGGTGTACGACGAGGTGTGGACCGCGGGCCGCGCGGGCCGTGACCGCTACGCCATCGCCGACGTCGGCGTCCGCGACGAGGACATCGTCGAGGTCGGCCGCCCGCAGCTCGCGCCCATCAAGACCTGGCAGGGCGCGGCCGACGGCCCCCGCGGCGCCGAGGGGCGCTGCCCGACCGTGCTGTACGCGCCCACCTGGGAGGGCTGGGACGGCAACCCCGGCAACACCTCGATCGTGCTCGCCGGCGAGAGCATCGTGAAGAAGCTGGTGCAGGCCGACCCGCCGGTCCGTGTCCTGTACAAGCCGCACCCCTTCACCGGCACCGTCAGCAAGGAGGCCGGCGCCGCGCACCGGCGGATCACCGCCCTGGTGGAGAAGGCCGCCGCCCAGCGCGCCGCCGACGCACGCTTCACCGCCGACGCCAAGGCGATGGCCCAGGCCAAGGCCGAGCTGGCCCGGATCGAGGCGCGGCTGGCCGAGCTCGCCGGCATCGGCGGGGACAAGGGCGACGAGGCCGAGGCCACCCGGGACGGCGTCGTCGACGTGGCCCGGCACCAGGAGATCGCCCGGCTGCGCGCCGAGTGGAACGACGCCTACTGGCGCTCCTTCCCGTCGTACGAGCACCGTGTGATCACCGGTGCGGAGCCGCGCCTGTACGACTGCTTCAACGTCTCCGACGCAATGGTCTCCGACATCTCCTCCGTGGTGTCCGACTTCATCGCGAGCGGCAAGCCCTACGCGGTCACCGACTCCGGCGAGCTCGGTCACGAGGAGTTCAAGCGGCAGAACACGGCGGTGCGCGCCGCGGTGATCCTGTCCAACGACGCGCGCGAGCTGGGCGAGCTGCTGGACGCCGTGCGCGACCCGTCCGCCGACCCGCTGGCGGACGCCCGGGTCGGCCTCAAGCGCTATCTGCTGGGTCCGGACGAGCCGACGTCCATCGACCAGTTCAACGCCGCGGTGGCCGACCTGGCCCTCAAGGCGGAGGCCCGCAACGTCGGCCAGCAGTCCCGCCTCGGTGCCCGGGAGGGGGCCGAGCTGGCGGGCGCGCTGCCCGGACAGCGGACCGCGCCGGCCGACGACACGGACGGGGCGACCGCCGGCTGACCGGCCCGAACCGCCGTCAGGGCCCGGCCCCGGGGAGCGATCCCGGGGCCGGGCCCCTTCCGTTTCCGGCGGCCGTTCAGGTTTCTCACCGCTGCTTCTCACCTCCGGTGCACCCTCGTGCTGAGCGTCCCTTACCGCCCCTGCGTACTGTCCGATGGGTTCCGCCCCGCCCCGGCCGCCGAAGCGTGTGAGGTGAATCACTGACCGCGCGTCCGCAGGCAACCGGCACCGGTGGTTACCCGTCTAACAGTTTGCGAGTGAGGCGATAATTGAGCCGATACGGGGGAATTGGCCCCGTTGACGGAGGGGGAAGAGTGACCGGCGTGACGCAGCCTGATGTCAGTGTGATCATCGGGGCGTACGAGGCGATGCCGTACCTGGTGGAGTGCCTGGCCTCCGTGGAGGCGCAGACCATCGACCCGGCGCGCCTGGAGGTCATCGCCGTCGACGACGGCTCCACCGACGGCACCGGCGCGCGCCTGGAGGAGTTCGCCGCCCGTGCCCCCATGCCGGTCACCGTCATCCACCAGGAGAACTCCGGCGGCCCCAGCGGCCCGCGCAACGTCGGCCTCGGCAAGGCGGCCGGACGCTATGTGTTCTTCCTCGACGCCGACGACCGGCTCGGCCCGGAGGCCCTGGAGCGCATGGTCGCCATGGCCGACGAGAACGGCACCGACATCGTCCTCGGCCGGGTCGAGGGCATCAACCGCATCCCGCCGAGGTCCATGTGGAGCAGGACGCTCCCGCGCACCGACGTCTTCTCCTCCAACATCAAGTTCACGCTGAGCGCGCAGAAGCTGTTCCGCCGCGAGTTGCTGGAGCGGCACGGGATGCGGTTCGACGAGTCCCTGTGGACCGGCGAGGACGCCCTGTTCACCATGGAGGCGTACCTGCGCGCGAACGGCGTCTCCGTCATCGCCGACTACACCTGCTACTACCTGGTCGGCCGCGAGGACGGCAAGCACGTCACCAAGACCGGCAGCTACACCCTCCGCTTCGACTCCGCGCGCGCCCTGATGAAGCTGATCGCGGACATGGTGCCCGCCGGGGACCGGCGCGACAGCCTCATGATCCGGCCGTTCCTGATCACACTGCACCCGCAGTTCGGGCCGAAGTTCCTCAAGAACGGCGAGAAGGTCCGCCGGCACAAGCTGGCGCTGGCCCAGCCCCTGATGGACGCCTACTGGACGCCCGGCGTGGCCCGGCGCCTGAAGGTCGAGGAGCGGCTGCGGCTGCATCTGGTCGCCCTGCAGCGGCCCGACCTGCTGCTGGACCTCGCCGAGTTCGTCCAGGCGAAGAAGGAGCCCGCCGCCGTCGTCGAGAAGCGCGGCACGCGGGTCTACCTGGCCTACCCGCACTTCCGGTCCGAGACGGCCGGCATCCCCGACGACATCTACCTGGCCGCGCCCCGTGAGGCCCGCGACGTCGAGGGCTACCGTGAGGCCGCCGCCAACACCTTCCTGCGCCGGGCGATCCGCAGGATCCGGCGGACCGTGTTCGAGAAGGAGTTCAAGGCGGCGGCCTGAGGCGGCGCCTTCGCTACTGCTTGCCCGACTGCAGCGCCCGCCGCAGCGGACGGCCCACCACCCGGCGGGCACGCCGGTAGACGGACGTGCCGGGGGCGTCGAACGCGCCCTGCCCCTTCCGGGACCGCCCCAGTTCCTTGCGCAACTTGGCGTTGTCCTCGGTCAGTTCGACGACCTGGTTGTGCAGCCAGCCGAACCGGCTGCTGAGCGAGGCCACATCGGTGTCGTTCCAGGGCCGGATGCCCGGCGGGAACGACAGCGAGCGCATCCGCTTCTCGAAGGCGGCACCGTTGTCGCCGTGCGTGAAGGTGTTCTGCAGCCCGTTCTTGTCCAGGAACGCCATGAACCGGTCGAACCGCTCGCCGTGGTTGCCGACCAGACCGGAGAAGTCGGCCTGCTCGTACAGCCGGGCCGGGTCCGCCGCCTCGGGGTCCTTCGCGGCCTGGTCCAGCCGCCGGTGCGGGATCTCGAAGTAGCGGCACAGCTCCAGCGTGCGCGAGTCGCCGCACAGCACCGTCGCGGGCGTGCCGGCGAGCAGCGCGGCGATGTTGCCGTGGATGCGGGAGCCGAAGGAGAAGTCGAAGTCCCGCAGGTCGTCGATCCAGGTGATCGGATCCACATAGACCCGCACCTTGTCCGCCCGGTACATCGGGTGGTCCGGGTGCGTCGGCATCGCGGTCACGCCGGCGTTGGGGTCCGACAGGTCCCGCCAGTGCAGCTGCCGCGCGTCGCTGAGGTTCTGGCCGATGAACCGCAGGTTCGGGTAGTGGGCGTGGGTACGCTCGATGATCCGGCCGAGGCCCTGCTTCTTGACCGCGCTGTGCGAGCCGTTGACCGCGATCCGCGACCCGGCCGTCAGCTCCGGCACCCGCTTGCGCACGTCGAGGTCGCGGCCGTACATGAACAGCGACGGGCAGCCGATGACCTCCACGTCCCGGAAACCCATGTCGCGCAGGTACTGCTCGGTGAACTCGCCCCGCACGCCGATCGACGCGCTGCGCTCGAGCACCGCCGAGCAGAACGCCCGCACGGTCGGCTCGATCCGCTTCAGCCGCGCCGGGTCGTAGCTCACGCCGGTCTGCGCGCCCACGCCGAGCACGACCACCGGGATCCGCAGCCGGGAGATGAGCCGGGTCAGACGCGCCAGGGCGGTCTCGAAGGACGGGCGGAACGCGTTGGCGAGCGGCACGACGAAGGCGTCGTACTCCTCGTTGATGCGCGCCGCCGCGGACACCTCTGTCCGTCCGCCGTTCGAGACGACCTCGGTGTCCGCCGTCTGCAGGATCTTGTGCGCAGCGTCCTGGAAGATGAGGTTGCCGGAGTTGGTGGCGATCACGTCCTGGTGGAGGGCGTCCTCCACCGACAGGACGTCGTACGGATTCTTGCCCGATCTGAGCAGGATGCGTTTCGTTTGGCGAACATTAGGTGACACGACGATCAAGTTAAGTTTGTCAGACGTTTAATTTCTATAGGCAACCAGTACAACCTTTTTGCCGTAAGCAACGCGTGAGCAAATGGTTACGAGCCTCTGTCCGATGGCTGGGACCGGCACGCACCGGGCGATCCACTTCGCGTAGATTGCCGGACACAGGCAGCCGGAACCGGTCGAGGGGACAACAGGCAAGGTGGCAAGCGCAAGGCAGGCCGTGGTCGAGGCCCGCAGGATCGTCGTCAAGGTGGGCTCCTCCTCGCTGACCACCGCCGCGGGCGGTCTGGACGCCGACCGCGTCGACGCGCTCGTGGACGTCCTCGCCAAGAGCCGCGGCCGGGGAGAGCGGGAGGTCGTCCTCGTCTCCTCCGGCGCCATCGCCGCCGGGCTCGCCCCCCTCGGCCTGCGCCGGCGCCCCAAGGACCTCGCCCGCCAGCAGGCCGCCGCCAGTGTCGGCCAGGGCCTGCTCGTCGCCCGCTACACCGCCTCCTTCGCCCGCTACGGCATCCGCGTCGGGCAAGTCCTGCTCACCAGCGACGACATGAGCCGCCGCGCCCACCACCGCAACGCCTCCCGCACCCTCGACAAGCTGCTCGCGATGGGCGCCTTCCCGATCGTCAACGAGAACGACACCGTCGCCACCGACGAGATCCGCTTCGGCGACAACGACCGCCTCGCCGCCCTCGTCGCCCACCTCGTCCACGCCGACCTGCTGGTCCTCCTCTCCGACGTCGACGGGGTCTACGACGGCGACCCCGGCAGGCCCGGCACCTCCCGGATAGCCGAGGTGCGAAGGCCCGAGGACCTCGCGGGCGTCGAGATCGGCAGCGCGGGCAGGGCCGGGGTCGGCACCGGTGGCATGGTCACCAAGGTCGAGGCCGCCCGGATCGCGGCCGCCGCCGGCGTCCCGGTGGTGCTGACCAGCGCCGTGCACGCCGCCGAGGCGCTCTCCGGCGGCGACACCGGCACCTACTTCCACCCCACCGGCAAGCGCTCCGCCGACCGGCTGCTGTGGCTCCAGCACGCCTCCACCCCGAAGGGCGCGCTGACCCTGGACGACGGTGCCGTGCGCGCGGTCGTCGAGCGGCGCAAGTCGCTGCTCCCCGCGGGAATCGCCGCCGTCGAGGGCGAGTTCAGCGCGGGCGACCCCGTCGAACTCCGCGACACGGCGGGCCGCGCGGTGGCCCGTGGGCTCGTCAACTTCGACGCCAAGGAGATCCCGCAGCTGATCGGCCGCTCGACCCGCGAGCTGGCGCGCGAACTGGGCCCCGCGTACGAACGCGAGGTCGTACACAGGGACGACCTGGTGCTCCTGCACTCGTAAAACGGGACGTAACGGCAGCCCCCGGTGGGGGACGTTCCGTAAAACCGCCCCGCGCTGCCGTACGGCCTGCTCAACTTTGTGTCAGAGACACGTCCCGAGTCGTGGGTGAAGGAGGCCGTCGTGAGACGAGTGCGCCCTGGGGTGGCAACCCGCGGTGCCCTGACGAGCGTCGCGGCCGGAGACACCTACGAGGAGCCGCGGGACCTTCCCCGGCTCTGGCATGTCACCCTCAGCGTCGCCGGGCCGGAGGTCTCCCTCACCGACCTGCGGCGGGCCCTGGAACAGCTGGCTCACGACCACCCCTTCCTGCTGACCAGCAGATACGCGAGCGACCACGCCGAGATCCGGTACTGGGAGGAGGCCCGCGACCTGCACGACGCCGCCGCCGTCGCGCTGCGCCTGTGGGGAGAGCACCGCCACAGCGCCGGGCTGCCCCCGTGGGAGATCGTCGGCCTCGAGGTCATCGACCGCGAGACCTACCACCAGCGCGTCGCCGAGGGCTACGGCCCGCCGCCCGCGACCCCGGTGGGCGTCCACCCCTTTTGAGCGCTCTTGACCTCGTATTTCGCGGTCCGCCGGATCTCTGGCGGTTCGATCGTCGTCTCGGTGTTCGGGATGAGCGGTGACCGAGCCGCCCTGCGCACTACCCTTCCCTCATGACCACGCTCTCGCCGTACGACTCGATGTCCCCGGTCACCCAGGCCGCCTACCGGGCCAAGGCAGCCGCCGCCGACCTCGCGCCGCTGCCGCGCGCCGTGAAGGACGACGCGCTGCTCGCCATCGCCGACGCCCTGGAGGTCCGGACCAGCGAGATCGTCGAGGCCAATGCCAAGGACGTGGCCAGGGCCCGGCAGGGCGGCACCAGCGAGGCCATCGTCGACCGGCTCACCCTCACCCCCGAGCGGGTCCGCGCCATCGCCTCCGACGTCCGCGACGTCGCGAAGCTGCCCGACCCGGTCGGCGAGGTCGTCCGCGGCTCCACCCTGCCCAACGGCATCGACCTGCGCCAGGTCCGTGTCCCCCTCGGTGTCGTCGGCATCATCTACGAGGCCCGCCCCAACGTCACCGTCGACGCCGCCGCCCTCTGCCTGAAGTCCGGCAACGCCGTCCTGCTGCGCGGCTCCACCTCCGCCCACGCGTCCAACGCCGCTCTCGTCCGGGTCATCCGGGACGCGGTCGGGGGCGCCGGGCTGCCCGCCGACGCCGTCCAGCTGGTGCCGGGGGAGAGCCGCGAGAGCGTGCGCGAGCTGATGCGCGCCCGCGGCCTCGTCGACGTGCTGATCCCGCGCGGCGGCGCCTCCCTCATCCAGACCGTGGTCAGCGAGTCCACCGTCCCGGTCATCGAGACCGGAACCGGCAACTGCCACGTCTACGTCGACGCGCAGGCCGACATCGACACCGCCGTCGAGATCCTGATCAACTCCAAGGCCCAGCGGGTCAGCGTCTGCAACGCCGCCGAGACCCTCCTCGTCCACCAGGACATCGCCCCGGACTTCCTCCCGCGCGCCCTGGACGCCCTCGCGGAGGCCGGCGTCACCGTCCACGCCGACGAGCGGGTCATGGCCTACGCCAAGGACTCCAAGGCCACCGTGGTCGAGGCCACCCCGGAGGACTGGGAGACCGAGTACCTGTCCTACGACATCGCCGCCGCCGTGGTGGACTCCCTCGACAAGGCCGTGGAGCACATCCGGCTGTGGACCTCCGGCCACACCGAGGCGATCGTCACCACCTCCCAGCAGGCGGCCCGCCGCTTCACCCAACTGGTCGACTCCACCACCGTCGCCGTGAACGCCTCCACCCGCTTCACCGACGGCGGCCAGTTCGGCTTCGGCGCGGAGATCGGCATCTCCACCCAGAAGCTGCACGCCCGCGGCCCGATGGGCCTGCCGGAGCTGACCAGCACGAAGTACATCGTCACCGGCGACGGGCACGTGCGCCGCTGAGCATCCCCCGGACGGCGCAGCCGGGCGCGCGTCCGAAAGGCATCTCATCAGGCGGATGAATTTCCATACCGTCTGCCCAAATTGACCCCCCAGGTCTACCCTGGATGCGTGCCGGAGGACGTGGGGGGCACGCCGTTCCCTGACGGCTGGGAGCCCGACGACGACCACGACCGCGGAGCGTCGGACGAAGAGTTCGCCTCCGTGGTCTTCGACGAGGCCTTCGTACGGGCGGCCACGGTCCACGAGCCGACCGCCGTCGAACGCCTCCTGGCCGCGGCCCAGGCCAGAGCCGAGGCCTCCGAGGCGGAAGCCCGCCGCGCCCACGCCAGAGGCGACCGCTACAGCCCCGAGGGCACCGATCTCGGCCAAGATCCGGACGACGACGAACTCGACGACACCTACGTCCTCCACGACGGCCACGGCCCCTTCGGCGGCCATGCCAAGCAGGTCCGCTGGCACCGCCCCGTGGCCTGGGTGCTCGCCGTCGTGATGGGCATCGGCATGGTGGCCCTCGCCTTCGCCGCGGTCTACCGGGGCGCCTCCTCCAGCACCCGCGACCAGGTACCCGCCCCCGCCTCCACCGGGCTCGGACAGGGCAGCGCGGCCGCGCCCTCCGTCTCCGCCGGCACCTCCCGGCCGGCCGTCTCGGCCGTCCCCCGCTCGCCCTGAGACCGGGGCGCGCCTTCTGGTGAGAACCTGTCAGAAGTTGTCGTGCAGCAGGGCGTTTACCCGAGGCTCGCGAGACCTACCCTGAAAGTATGGGCGGGCCTGGAGACCCACCGGAGGGGACACCCGAGGGCGGCCCCGGCGGTGCAGAGGACGAGTACCGATCCGTCGTGTTCGACGAGTCGTTCATCCGCGCTGCCCGCCTGCAGGAGTACTCCGCCGAGGAGCGCATGGCTGACCACGCCCCCGCCGTGCGCCGGCGCCCGCCCCTGCACCGGGGACTGACCCGGCAGCTCCTGGTCCTCGTCCTGCTGATCGCCGTCGCCTTCGGCACCGCCGTCTACATGGGCGTCCGCCACCCCTACAGCTCCCCGGAGTCCCGGCGGGCCGTCGAGCCCGTGCGGATGACCGTCATCCCGCTCGCCCCGCAGGGCAAGGTCCCCGGCGGCACAAACGCCGAGGCCCTGTACGCCCACAGCCCCGCCGCACAGTTCGACGTCGGCGCCGAGGGCATACCGCTGCCGGCCTCCCGCAACACCGCCCACTTCTCCGACAGCCAGGTCGTGGCCGCGCTCACCACCGCCAAGGACTACATCGTCCGCTCCTCGCTGTATCCCGAGGTGCTCACCGGCCGCCAGGTCGGCCCCGCGCGGGCCCTGCTCGACTCCGCCCAGCTCGACCAGTTCGACCAGAGCTTCGACCACCCCGCGGCGGACGGCCGGCACGCCGCCACCGGCTGGCTCGTCCGCCTCGACCCGGCCCGGGCCCAGCTCGCCGACGACCGGATCCGCGTCCAGGGCAACCTCCAGGCCACCGAGACCGACTCGGCCACGCTGGAGGTCACCGCGGACCACACCTTCGTCTACGCGCTGCGCCCCACCGGCTCCGCCGCGGGCGCGCCGGTGTCCCTCTTCACCGTCCGCCGCGAACTGACCTTCCGCTTCGACCGCGACGACCTGCGCACCCACCAGGTCCAGCTGGTCGCGGCCTACGTCGAGGCGGGACCCATGGCCTGCGCCGAGGAATCCGCCGCCTACCTGCGCCCCCTCCTGGCCGGCCAGACCGCCCGCACCGGCGGCCCCGCGGGCACCAACCCCTACGAGACGGACAGTGCCACCGCCCTCTGCGGGACGCTGGCCACCGCGGCCCAGCCGAAGGTGTGAGCGCGGGATGGGGGTGCGGCGCCCCTGCGTCCCGACTCGGGCGGGGTCCGTCCGGTGGGGACTTCTTCGCCGGGGGGCTGAGAAGTCGGGGCCTGGGCGGTCTGAGAGTCGGGGTCTGGGCGCTCTGAGGGGCCGGGGCCCGGGCGGCCCGAGGAGCCGGGGACCCGGGGACCTCTGCCGGGGCGGTGGGATGAGTCCGGTGCTCCCGGAGCCCGGCCGCCGTCGCCTCCCTGCTTCCCGGATCCCGCACAGGCGCCGGCGGCCGGGGTGCGTGTTACTCGGCGTCCTTCGGGGGCGTGTCCTCCGCGCTGTCCTGCGCCGGGGGCGTGCTCGTGAAGCCGGCGAAGCCGCGGCGGACCCGGCCGCCCAGGTCGCCCGCACCGCCCGCGAGGTCCGTGACCAGCTTCATCAGCGGGTCCTTGGACCCCTTCACATCGCTCGCGTAGCTCGCTGCCGACTCGCGGAAGGATTCGCGGACCGAGGTGTCCTGGTCCTCGGTGCGCCGCGGGTAGTGACCGTCCATGATCCGCTGGTAGTCCCGGGACTCGGCCCACCGCTTCAGCTCGGCCGCCCGCACCGTGGTGAACGGGTGCGAGCGGGGCAGCACATTGAGGATCTTCAGCACGGAGTCGCGCAGATCGCCCCCGGAGTCGTACTCCTCGGCCTGCTCCAGGAAGGCGTCCACGTTCATCTCGTGCAGATGGTTGCCGCCCGCGATCTTCATCAGACCCCGCATCGACGCCCGGACGTCCTGCCCCACCAGCAGTCCGGCCCGGTCGGCGGACAGCTCCGACTTGCGGAACCACTCCCGCAGCGCCGTGATGATCGCCATGATCGCCAGATTGCCCAGCGGGATCCAGGCGACCTTCAGCGCGAGGCTCGTCAGGAACAGCAGGATCGTGCGGTACACCGAGTGGCCGGACAGGGCGTGCCCCACCTCGTGCCCGACGACCGCCCGCATCTCCTCCTCGTCGAGCAGTTCCACCAGGCCCGTGGTGACCACGATGATCGGCTCGTCCAGGCCGATGCACATCGCGTTCGGCTGCGGGTCCTGCGTGACGTACATCGGCGGAACCTTCTCCAGGTCCAGGATGTAGCAGGCGTCCAGCAGCATCTCGTGCAGGTGGCCGAACTGCCGCTCCGAGACGCGCACCGAGTCCGAGAGGAACAGCAGCCGCAGGCTCCGCTCCGGCAGCAGCCCGCTGAGCGCCTTGAACACGGTGTCGAACCCGCTCAGCCTGCGCAGCGCGACCAGAGCCGAGCGGTCGGCCGGGTGCTCGTACGCGCGCGAGGAGATGCCCGGGAAGCGGGTGCGCTGCCTGCTGGGCACGTGCTCGTGCCCGGTGTGCTGATGGCCGTCGTCGGACATGTCGTCCCCCATGTGCGTGTGAGTCCCGGTGAGCCCCCGAGGCAGGGCCCAGCCTAGGCGGAGATACCGTGGACGGGCAGTACAGCCGAAGGAGTCCACGCCATGGAGCACCACCCCGCAGCCGCCTGGCTGACCGAGGCCGCGAGCGCCGTCCAGCAGCACGGGACGGGCAACCTGCTCCGTATCGTCCTGGTCGTGATGGTCCTGGGCTGCGCACTGACCGCCTGGTTCCTGCTCCGTGGCTACAAGCGGAAAGACGACTGACAGCGGGAGAAGGTTGCCTGGCCGGGTACGCCCCTCGCCGCCGTCCGTTCCCAACGGAGGAGTCGGCGTGATCGCCCGACAGCCGCCCGCTTACGATGAGCCGACATCTTTATCCCGCCCACACGCGATAGGTCCTGCAGATGAGCCTCTCCAGCGCCGCAGCCCAGTTGGTCACCCTCGCCGAGGCCGAGGGCGGCCACCACAACAGCCTCGACCCGGCCGTCACCGGCGGCAGCGCGCTCGGCATCCTGCTGCTCCTGCTGTGGATCACCACCCGCTTCAACCGCGACCGCTGAGCGGGCCACCCCGTCCCCGGCGGGGGTCCGAAGCCGGGCCGGTAGGGTCTGCATGCATGGGAGAGCAGGACATGCCTACCGGTCCGGCGCACGCGAGCGCCGACGACGCGGTGAAGCACCCGCAGTACCGGCGGCACCGACCGGGTCACGGCCCCGCCCACACGGGCAAGCGCCGCCTCGGCGTCATGGGCGGAACGTTTGACCCGATCCACCATGGGCACCTCGTGGCGGCCAGCGAGGTCGCCGCGCAGTTCCAGCTGGACGAGGTGGTGTTCGTCCCGACCGGCCAGCCGTGGCAGAAGTCCCACCGCACGGTCTCCCCGGCAGAGGACCGCTACCTGATGACGGTCATCGCCACCGCCGAGAACCCGCAGTTCTCCGTCAGCCGCATCGACATCGACCGCGGCGGTCCCACCTACACCGTGGACACCCTGCGCGACCTGCGCGCCCTCAACCCCGACACCGACCTGTTCTTCATCACCGGCGCCGACGCCCTCGCCCAGCTGCTGACCTGGCGTGACAGCGAGGAACTGTTCTCGCTCGCGCACTTCATCGGCGTCACCCGGCCGGGCCACCACCTCACCGACCCCGGCCTGCCGGAAGGCGGAGTGACGCTCGTCGAGGTGCCGGCGCTCGCGATCTCCTCCACAGACTGCCGTGCGAGAGTCGCCAACGGGGACCCCATCTGGTACATGGTGCCGGACGGAGTCGTGCGCTACATCGACAAGCGCGAGCTGTACCGCGGCGAGTGAGCCGAGAGGGGCACCGGTGAACGACCGATACGACGCGGGTGACGGCGGCTATGGCCCCGGCCCGTACCAACTCGTCGGCTACGACGAGCACGGGCAGCCCGTGTACCGGCAGATCCCGGAACAGCAGGCTCCGCGGGCGGCCTACGACCCGTACGCCCAGCAGCAGGGCTACGGCTACGACCCGTACGCCACCGGCGCCCAGCAGCCCGCGCCGCCCTACGAGGGGTACGACACCGGTCAGCAACCGCAGATCCCCTCCTACGGCGGCTCCTACCCGGGCTACGACCCCTACGGCGCCCCGGCCCGCGGGACCGGCCCCGGCTACGACCCGTACGGGCAGGCGGCGAGCAGCGGACAGCAGCCCCGGGTCGCCGAGCAGACGGCCTACATCCCGCAGCAGGCCGGCCCGGCGGAGGACACGCACGCTCCGCGGGAGACCGAGGACGCCTCGGGCGAACGGGAGTACCACACCGAGCAGTTCTCCTTCGTGGAGGAGCCGGACGACGACTCCGAGGACGTCATCGACTGGCTCAAGTTCACCGAGAACCGGACCGAGCGCCGCGAGGAGGCCCGCCGCCGCGCCCGGAGCCGGCTCATCGCCCTCCTCGTCGTCCTCGCCCTGGTCGCCGTCGGCGGCGTCGGCTACCTCTGGTACGCCGGAAAGCTGCCCGGCCTGTCCTCGTCGTCCGCCAGGACCGGCACGGCCACGCCCGTCGCCGCCCAGAAACGCGACGTGATCGTCGTCCACCTGCACAACACGGGCAAGGGCGGCACCTCCACGGCGCTGCTGGTCGACAACACCACCACCAAGCAGGGCACCACCGTCCTGCTGCCCAACTCCCTGGCGCTGACCGACGACGACGGCTCCACCACGACCCTCGCCAAGTCGGTGGACGACGACGGCTCCTCCGGCACCCGCGACCAGCTCGACACCGTCCTCGGCACCAACATCCAGGGCACATGGCGCCTGGACACCCCCTATCTGCAGAACCTGGTCGACCTCGTCGGCAACATCGACATCGACACCAACACCGACGTGCCCGACCCGGACAGCAAGAAGAAGGGCGCCGAGCCGCTCGTCCACAAGGGATCCGATCAGACCCTCAGCGGCAAGATGGCCGTCGCCTACGCCACCTACCGCGCCGCCGGCGAGTCCCAGAACGCCCAGCTGGAGCGGTTCGGCCAGGTCATGCAGGGCGTGCTGCGCAAGATCTCCTCCGACGCGGCGGACGCCACGGTCACCGTGCAGAGCCTCGCGCAGATCCTCGATCCGTCGCTCACCGACAAGGACCTCGGCACCTTCCTGGCCAAGCTCGCCGACCTCGCCAAGAGCGGCGACTACAAGACCGCCCTGCTGCCCGTGCAGGCCGACGGCACGCTGAGCGCGCGGACCAGCGACAGCGTGGTGAAGAACATCCTCGGCGGCACCGCCAAGAGCCCTGACGCGGGCGCCGCGGTCCGGGTCTCCGTGCAGAACGCCACCGGCGTGAAGGACGACACCGAGAAGGCCCGGGTGGCGCTGCTCAACGGCGGCTTCACCTTCCTGGAGGGCGGCAGCGCCTCCGGCACCCAGGCCACCTCGAAGGTGATCTACTCGGACCCCTCCGACAAGCAGAACGCCACCGAGGTCGCCAAGACCCTCGGCCTGCCCACCGGCTCCGTGACCAAGGGCACGGTCTCCTCGGGCGCCGACGTCTCCGTGGTCCTCGGCGGGGACTACAAGCCGTCCGCCTCCTGACCGCCCGCCGCCGGCCGGCGACCGGGCACCCCACGCGTGATGCCGAAATCGCGTGGGGTGCTCCGGGCGGTCCGTGAGACCCTTGAGGTCTAGCGACCGCCGACGGAAAGCCACGTAGTGACCGCCACCGACCGTTCCCTTGAGCTCATCAACACCGCCGCCCAGGCGGCGGCCGACAAGCTCGCCCACGACGTCATCGCCTACGACGTGAGCGACGTGCTGTCGATCACGGATGCCTTCCTGCTGGCGTCCGCACCGAACGACCGCCAGGTCAAGGCCATCGTCGACGAGATCGAGGAGCGCCTGCTGAAGGAGCTCGGTGCCAAGCCGGTGCGCCGCGAGGGCGACCGCGAGGCCCGCTGGGTGCTGCTCGACTACGTCGACATCGTCGTCCACGTGCAGCACAGCGAGGAGCGCGTCTTCTACGCCCTGGAGCGGCTGTGGAAGGACTGCCCCGAGCTCGAGCTGCCCGCCGACGCGAAGGCCACCCGCGGCAAGGCCGAGGAGCACGCCAAGCTGCAGGCCGCCGAGGCCGACCGGGGCCCGGGCGGGGAGTGGTCATGAGCGGCACGGGCGAGGTGACCGACCGCAGGGACCGGGGCCGCCGCATCATCCTGTGGCGGCACGGCCAGACGTCGTGGAACGTGGAGCGCCGCTTCCAGGGCAGCACGGACGTCGAGCTGACCGAGACCGGCATCGGACAGGCCCGCCGCGCCGCCCGCCTGCTGGCCTCCCTCCGGCCCGACGCGATCGTCTCCTCGGACCTGCAGCGGGCCACGCACACCGCCGCCGAACTGGCCGCCCTCACCGGTCTCGACGTCGTCCGTGAGGAGGACCTGCGCGAGACGTACGCGGGCGTCTGGCAGGGCCTGACGCACGAGGAGATCATCGCCCGCTACGGCGAGGAGTACGCCGCCTGGAAGCGGGGCGAGCCGGTCCGCCGCGGCGGCGGCGAACTGGAGACCGAGGTCGCCGACCGCGCCGCCCCGGTCGTGCTGCGGCACGCCGAGAAGCTGCCCGAGGACGGCACCCTCGTCGTCGTCAGCCACGGCGGCACCATCCGCACCACCATCGGCCGGCTCCTCGGCCTGGATGCCCGGCACTGGGAGAGCCTCGGCGGCCTCTCCAACTGCTGCTGGTCCGTGCTCGGCGAGGGCGCCCGGGGCTGGCGCCTGCTGGAGCACAACGCGGGCACCCTCCCGGAACCCGTCCTCGGCGACGACGACTGAACGGCCCGCGGCCCGCCGGACCCGGATTTCACTTTCCGGCAGGTCGCAGGCTAAAGTTCTTCTTGTTCGCCCCGCCGAGCGGGGCAGGACAGGACACCATGCGGCTCCACCGCGTGGAACCCGGGGCTATAGCTCAGTTGGTAGAGCGCCTGCATGGCATGCAGGAGGTCAGGAGTTCAATTCTCCTTAGCTCCACTGATCGACACTCTGTTGAGTTGTCAAGGATCGGTGATGAGGATCCCGTCCCCGTCAGGGGGCGGGATTTTCTGTTCCCCCGACGGGGCCCGTCTCCTCGGACTCCCCGTGCGCCGGCGGCCACGGCCGCTGTCCGCGCTCCCTGAGCGACGCGATCTTCGCGTGGGACTCCTCGCCCACTGCCGCGTGCCGGAAGGTCTTCCCCCCGTCGTCCCCCCTCTCGTCGTCGGCGCCGGACGCGCCCCTGCCAGATGCCGGCAGTACCGGCATCAGCGGGCACTCGGCACCCGTACCGGCCCGTCGTCAGGCTCGACGCCATGACGACGACATCCCGAACGGATCCGGGCGCGGAGCCCGTACCGAACCATGGAACCAGTGAAGCACCCGCCACTGACAGTGACCGTCCGGCCGCCGGTTTCCCGGACCCCGGCGCCCCGACTGCGGGCGGCCGCGAGCCGTCCGGCGTCGGCAGTGCCCCACCCGTCACGGACAGTGAAGCACCCGCCACTGACAACCGGCCCCGGCCGCTGCTGCCGGTCCTGCTCGCCGCCTGTTCATGGCGGCCCTCGACGTCTTCGCCGCGAACGTCGCGGCCCCCACCATCGGCTCCGGCCTCCACGCCTCGGGCGCCGACGTCGGTCAACGCGGGTTTCCTCCTCGCGCTGAGCCTGCACGCCCGGGGCGGCCTCGGCTGCGGCGCCCTGCGGGCCGGGCCGGCCTTCGCCCCCACGGCGGCCGTGTCCGGCGTCGTCGGCCCGGCCTGGCGGCGGGTGCTCACACCGTCCGGTTTCGCGCTCACCGCGGTGTCGCTGGCGGTCGTGGGGTTCGCCTTCCACGGCGGCGGCACCGGGGGCCCGGTCCTGTACGCCGGGTACGCGGGGTCGGTGCCGGGCCGGGGCCGGCCTCCGGCCCGACGCTCACCGGCGCGCCGGCCACCGCGCGGCCGCAGGGCGCGGCGGACGCCGGCGGCCCGCCGGCGACGGTCACTCGGCTCGGTCAGCTGATCGGCGTCGCCTTTTTCGGCACACTGTTCCCGAACCGGCTTGAGTCACTCGGCGCCCTGCGGTCGTATACCTCTGCGGAGGCGTTTTCCGCATGTGCCTGGGCGCTGGCCGCGACGGCCTCGGCGGGAGCCGTGTCCGGACTGGTACTGAGGCGTCGCTGACCGTATTGGTCCGGCCGTGGCAGAATCAAACGGCCGGAAGGGGGCGCGGCCCGACGGGAGGGAGTAGCGATGCCTGCGAGCATCCGTGAGGAGGTCGGCCACCTCCTCGGTGCGGCGTTGATACGGGACACGACCACCCGGCTCAGCTGCCCTTCCTGCGGTTCCGCGCATGTGGCCCAGGTTCTCGGCGACAACGGCGGAATCTCCTACGTGTGCACGGCCTGCGGCCACAGCTGGAGCTGATCGATGGGTGCACACAGGCGAAAGTGCGACTGGTGCGGCAGCGGTACGCCCATCGTTCGTGACATGGAGCCGATCAACCCCGACTACCAGTACTGGTGCGAGGAATGCGCGCGGGCGCTGATCATAAAGGGCGACCCGATCGAGACGTACCGCGAGCTGGAGGGCGAGCCGATCTACGGCCGCCTCCTCGAAGAGCACTGCACGCTCAAGCGGTTCTACTCCTTCGTCACGGCCTGACGCGCGCACGCGCGCGTGGGGAAGCCGGTCCGCACGCGCGCGTGGGGAGGAACCGCGATCGAAGTCCGTAAATAGGACATCATGGACTAAAGCCCCGGAGTGGAAACCGATTTGGTGCTGCACCGCCGGGGCCTGTAATGTTTACGTCGTCGCCGGGGGAACCGGGTGAAACAGCAAGGGGCTATAGCTCAGTTGGTAGAGCGCCTGCATGGCATGCAGGAGGTCAGGAGTTCAATTCTCCTTAGCTCCACAGAAATCGAAGGCGGATCATTCCTCGGGATGATCCGCCTTCGGCGTGTTGTGGACCACGAGGGCGAGTCGTCACCTGCGCGCGGTGTCGTGAAATGCAGGCGGACGCGAACCGCGGGCCATCCGGTTCGGGCGGCCCGCGGTTCGCGTGTGCTCAGCGGCCGAGAGCCCGCCGGCCGCGGCCCTGGGAGAGGACCGGAAGGTTGCGCGAGGGCGTCTGCCCGCGCGTGTCCTCCTCGATGCGCAGGGCGAGCGCCGGGCAGCGGCGCACCGCGCGCAGCGCCTTCGCCTCCGCGTAGCGCGGCACCTGCGCCTGGGCGACCGTGGGGAAGCCGTCGGCGCCGAGCTCGAACACCTCCGGGAGGATGTCGGCGCACAGCCCGTGGCCCCGGCACAGCGTCCAGTCGACGTAGATCTTCTGGCGGCTGGCGCCGGTCTCCTGGGGCTCTCCGCCGCCCGGGATGCCCGTGGGGGCCCTGCCTCCCTCGAAGAGCGGCAGAACGCCCTCCACGGGCCGTCCGCAGCCGTTTCCGAGGACGTGGGCGGCCAGGTCGTCGGTGAACGCCTTGATGGTCGACTCCAGGAACATCGCCGAGCCGTCCGGGTGTGAACACGCCCCGCGGCGCTTGACGTTCTTCGCGACCTGCTTCAGCGCCTCGAGCGCGGCGGGGCCGCCGCCGTTGAGGATGTCCTCCATGCCGCGCGCGGCGGCCGGCAGCCCCAGGTAGCACGGCCCGCACTGGCCGGCGCTCTCCTCGGCCAGCCACTGCGCAACGCGCAGCGACTCGCCCAGCGGGCAGGTCTCCTGGCTGATCGGCAGGATGGCGCCCGCACCCAGCGAACCGCCCACCGCGTCCAGGGAGTTGCGGGAGACGATCGCCTCGTTGACAGTGGCCGCGTCGATCCACTTGCCGTGGTAGCCGCCGGTCAGCACGCCCTGCGGCACCGGCGGGGCGCCCGCCAGCTGCAGCACATAGCGCAGCGGCACGCCCGTCGGGACCTCGATCACCATGGGGCGCGCGACCGCGCCGGAGACGGTCAGCATCACCGTGCCCGGCTCGTCGTACAGGCCGGTGTTGCCGTAGCGCTCCGGCCCGATGCGGGCGGCGATGGCGAGCTGCGCGAACGTCTCGGCGTTCGACAGCAGCGTGGGCGCGCCGCCGACGCCGCTCTGCGAGGCGCTGATCTTGCGGCCGGGCGGGATCGCCGGACCGCCGTCGACCGAGCGGATCAGCGAGGCGGCGGCGCCGGTGACCATGCGCACCGGATTGCGCTGCACCCAGGCGCGGAGCGCCGATCTACGGCTGTTGCTCAGGCCGCGTTCGCTGAGCGCCGCCTCCATGGAGCGCTGGGTGGACTCCCGGGTGACGCCGATGACGAGCGTGCGCGCGCCGAGCGCCTCGGCGCACAGCAGTGCGCCGTCCAGGATGAGATGCGGGGCACGGTTGATGAGCACCGTGTCCTTGCGGCAGGCCGGCTCGTCCTCACTGCCGTTGACGACGACGACCGGGCGCACCCCGCGCTTGATCGCCGACTCGGCGACCGAGCGGAGCTTCTTGTGGAAGGGGAAGCCGGCGCCGCCGCGGCCCCTGAGGTTGATGCGTTCGGCGAGCTGGGCGAGTTGTTCGCCGCCCAGCGGGTCGAGCGGACCGTGCACCTTCAGGTGCATGGGCAGATCGAGCCGCTCCACAAGGTCGAAGCCCGACGTGAGCTGGGGAAGGCCGACCACGCGGACTTCGGGGACGTCGGGCAGGGCCTCGTTCACCTATAGCCTCCGGAAGGCGTGTTCCAAGGTTCGCCCGAACCCGGTGCGTCGAACGAGGCGCCCGGGGATGGTTCATTGGCGGGACCGCTGTTGTACGTGTCGTTCGAGTTGTACGCGCCGTACCGGGCGTTCGTCTCACCGGTGTCGTACACATCACGTGCCCCGTACGGAGCAGTGCCCGAATTGTTGTAGGCCGGGATGGTGTGTCCGGTGTCCGTCATGGGGTCGTACGCCGACGGCGGAGCCTCGCCTACCGGCGGCGGGGACGGGATCGGCCAGCTGCCCGAGCCGCCGGCGCCGTCCATGCGCGGCATGGCCTCCGTGACCTGCTGATCCAGCGGGTTCATGCGGGCGGTCTGGTCGGACCCGAACGGGACCTCGGGCCCCGGCGTGGCCACCGCGCGGTAGGCGGCCGCGAAGCCCGACGCGGGCTCCTGGGCCGGCGCCGCGGGGGACTGGTACAGGGGCGCGGAGAAGGCGGACGTCGACTCGGCGGGCGACGGCTTCGGCTCCCGCCGGCCCTCGTAGCCGGGCAGGGACGACTCGGCCACCCGGGAGCGGCTCGCCTCCAGCTCGTCCAGTCCCGGCCGCTCCGAGCTGCCGAACACGGCCACCAGCCGGTCGGCGACCTTGCGTTTGACCGGCCGCGGCGCGGCGCGCAGCGCGAGGGCGGCGATCACGCCCAGCAGGGACAGGCTGTAGAGGATCACGAAGATCGGCTTGGCCGTGCGCCCCGCGTACAGGCCGTGGACGAGCGCCGCGCACCAGGCCGGGTAGGCCAGCATGTGCATGGCCCGCCAGCGGGCGGCCACCGGGGCGGGGGTGGCGAAGTTGCTGCGCAGCGCGCCGGTGATGCCGACGAAGATCATCAGCAGGCCGGCCAGCGAGCCGAGCCCGATCAGGCCGCCGATGCCGGTGACGCCGAGCGAGAACGGGATGATCGCGGCGATCACCTTCGTGTGGCCGAGCGCGACCTTCGTGGTGATGTGCAGCAGCAGGAACGCGATCGAGGCGACCGCGGTCGTCCGGTGCACCGCCTGGCCGACGATCCGCTGCCGCGTGTTCAGGAAGATCCGGTCCTGGGCGAACAGGCCCCAGATCACCGAGCAGCTGAGCGAGACGAGCGACAGGACGCCCGCGCCGAAGTTCAGGAAGTCGCGGAACTGGTTGCCTCCGACCAGCACGACCACGGGTATGAGCAGCAGGACGACAGCCGATGCCACCCCATAGGCCGAGCGGCCGGGTTTGGGGAGCGAGCTGGTACTACGACGAGGGTTCATGGGGGCAACTCCGAGCAGTTTCGGGAAAGCGGTCCCGCTGCCGAACTCTAAGTGGCGCCATACTGATCAGTACGGGGGTTTGAGTTATTGCGTTGTTATCAACAGGCAATGTGACTGGTCGATGTCCCTTAGTGGGTGGTACGCGAAGTAATCCTTGACCTTGGTTCAGTTCTGGGCGGGCTTCTGGCATGTCCACCAGGGATACGGAAGCGCGTCGCAGCTTGCTCAAGGGCTGCGGTACCCTAACGCCATGCGTGCCGTACGCCTTCTGCTTAGCGGGCCGCGCTGATCAGTACCGACCCCGGTCCAGCCGTCGGGTCGGCATCGGCGCGGCGTCCCCTCCTGTGCGAGGGGATTTTTCGTTTCCGCAGGCAGAGACGATCGATGGAGCTTTGAGGATCATGAGCGAGACGAACCCCGCTGCCACCGCCGAGGTGGCCGCGCCGCACCGCTACACGGCCGCCATGGCAGCCGAGATCGAGGCACGCTGGCAGGACTTCTGGGACGCCGACGGCACCTACGCCGCGCCGAACCCCAAGGGCGACCTGGCGGGCGACCCGGAGCTGGTCGCCAAGCCCAAGAAGTTCATCATGGACATGTTCCCGTACCCCTCCGGGGCGGGCCTGCACGTCGGCCACCCGCTGGGCTACATCGCCACCGACGTCTACGCCCGGTTCCAGCGCATGACCGGCCACAACGTCCTGCACACCCTGGGCTTCGACGCCTTCGGCCTGCCCGCCGAGCAGTACGCCGTGCAGACCGGCACGCACCCGCGCGTGTCCACCGAGGCCAACATCGAGAACATGAAGGCCCAGCTGCGCCGGCTGGGCCTGGGCCACGACAAGCGCCGGTCCTTCGCCACGATCGACCCGGACTACTACAAGTGGACCCAGTGGATCTTCCTGCAGATCTTCAACTCCTGGTACGACGAGGAGGCGAAGAAGGCCCGCCCGATCTCCGAGCTGATCGACCAGTTCGAGTCGGGTGAGCGCGCGATTCCGGGCACCACGCGCGCGTGGAGCGAGCTGAGCGCCCGCGAGCGCGCCGACGTCCTGGGCGAGTACCGCCTGGCCTACGCCTCCGACGCTCCGGTCAACTGGTGCCCGGGCCTGGGCACCGTGCTGGCCAACGAGGAGGTCACCGCCGAGGGCCGCTCCGAGCGCGGCAACTTCCCGGTCTTCAAGGCCAAGCTGCGCCAGTGGAACATGCGCATCACCGCCTACGCCGACCGGCTGCTGGAGGACCTGGAGGAGCTGGACTGGCCCGAGGCCATCAAGCTGCAGCAGCGCAACTGGATCGGCCGCAGCGAGGGCGCCCGCGTCGACTTCCCGATCGACGGCGAGCACATCACGATCTTCACCACGCGCCAGGACACCCTGTTCGGCGCGACCTACATGGTGCTGGCGCCGGAGCACCCGCTGGTCGAGAAGTTCACCCCCGAGGCATGGCCCGAGGGCACGCACCAGGTGTGGACCGGCGGCCACGCCACCCCGGCCGAGGCCGTCGCCGCCTACCGCGCGCAGGCCGCCTCCAAGTCGGACGTCGAGCGCCAGGCCGAGGCCAAGGACAAGACCGGCGTCTTCACCGGCGCGTTCGCGACCAACCCGGTCAACGGCGAAAAGATCCCGGTCTTCATCGCCGACTACGTCCTGATGGGCTACGGCACCGGTGCGATCATGGCGGTCCCCGCGCACGACACGCGTGACTTCGCCTTCGCGCGCGCCTTCGAGCTGCCGATCCGCTGCGTGGTCGAGCCGTCCGACGGCCGCGGCACCGACCCGTCCGAGTGGGACGACGCCTTCGTGTCCTACGACGCGAAGATCATCAACTCCGCCGGCGAGGACGTCTCCCTGGACGGCCTGGGCGTCGTCGAGGCCAAGGCGCGCATCACCGAGTGGCTGCAGGGCAAGGGCATCGGCGAGGGCACCGTCAACTTCCGCCTGCGCGACTGGCTGTTCAGCCGCCAGCGGTACTGGGGCGAGCCCTTCCCGATCGTCTACGACGAGGACGGCATCGCCCACCCGCTGCCCGAGTCGATGCTGCCGCTGGAGCTGCCCGAGGTCGAGGACTACAGCCCGCGCACCTTCGACCCGGACGACGCGAACACCCAGCCCGAGACCCCGCTGTCGCGCAACGAGGAGTGGGTCGACGTCACCCTGGACCTGGGCGACGGGCCCAAGCGGTACCGCCGCGAGACCAACACCATGCCCAACTGGGCGGGCTCCTGCTGGTACGAGTTCCGCTACCTGGACCCGCACAACGAGCAGCAGCTGGTCGACCCCGAGATCGAGCAGTACTGGATGGGCCCGCGCGAGGGCCGGCCGCACGGCGGTGTCGACCTGTACGTCGGCGGCGCCGAGCACGCCGTGCTGCATCTGCTGTACGCGCGCTTCTGGTCCAAGGTCCTGTACGACCTGGGGTACGTGTCCTCGGCGGAGCCGTTCCACAAGCTGTTCAACCAGGGCATGATCCAGGCCTACGTCTACCGCGACAGCCGGGGCATCGCGGTGCCGGCCGCCGAGGTGGAGGAGCGCGACGGCGCCTACTACTACCAGGGCGAGAAGGTCACCCGCCTGCTGGGCAAGATGGGCAAGTCCCTGAAGAACGCGGTGACCCCGGACGAGATCTGCGCCGAGTACGGCGCGGACACCCTGCGCCTGTACGAGATGGCCATGGGCCCGCTGGACGTCTCCCGGCCGTGGGACACGCGCGCGGTGGTCGGCCAGTTCCGGCTGCTGCAGCGGCTGTGGCGCAACATCGTCGACGAGAACACCGGCGAGGTCACCGTCACGGACGCCGAGCCCGACGAGGAGACCCTGCGCGCCCTGCACAAGGCGATCGACGGCGTCCGCCAGGACCTGGAGGGCCTGCGCTTCAACACCGCCATCGCCAAGGTGACCGAGCTGAACAACCACCTGACCAAGGCGGGCGCCGCGGTGCCGCGCCCGGTCGCCGAGAAACTGGTGCTGCTGATCGCGCCGCTGGCCCCGCACATCGCCGAGGAGCTGTGGCGCAAGCTGGGCCACACCGACTCGGTGGTCCACCAGGACTTCCCGGTCGCGGACCCGCAGTACGTGGTCGACGAGACGGTGACCTGCGTGGTGCAGATCAAGGGCAAGGTCAAGGCCCGGCTGGAGGTGCCGCCGGCCATCTCCGAGGAAGAGCTGGAGAAGGCGGCGCTGTCCGACGAGAAGGTCGTCGCGGCGCTGGGCGGCGCGGGCATCCGCAAGGTGATCGTGCGGGCGCCGAAGCTGGTGAACATCGTTCCCGCCTGACGTTCCCCGCCGGAACGACGCGGTCGTTCGCCGGCTCGGGGTAGTCCCCTACGGGCAGGTTCGGGGTTTTTCCGGAACCCCGGGCCTGCCCGCTGCGTTTACCGTGGAGAGCGCAGCGGATCGTGCTGCACCGGTCGGAGGAGGAGCGTCGTGGAAACCGTGATCGCCGTGTTCGCCCTGCTCTTCCTGCTCTTCGTCGGCCTGGGCGTGTACGCCACGGTCAAGGCGGTCGGCGCCGCCAAGCGCGGCGTGGACCGCACGATCGCGCAGGCCCGCCGCACGGTCGAGGACCACACGCTGCGCGCCAAGTCCTTCGCCCAGATCGGACCGGCCGGGGAGATCGCGCAGCTGCGGCTCACGCTGCGCACCTCCATGCGCGCCACCCAGGACGCCCTGCACGCGGGAGCGGCCGAGGACGAGTCGCTGAAGGAGTCCGTGCAGCTCTTCGAGCGGCTCAGCGCCCACGGCCACGAGCTGGACGCCGACCTCAAGCGGCTGGAGTCCGAGCCGGACCGGGCCACGCTCGCCGCCCGGCTGCCCGACCTGCGCGGCCGCACCGAGCGCATCACCAAGTCGGCGGACTCGCTGCGCTGGGCCCTCCGCGACCGGGCCCGCCGCTTCGCCGACGACGATCTGGGCGCGCTCAGCACGCAGATAGACATGGAAGCGGACGCCCTGCGCCACTGGACGCATACCGACCCCGCACCGGCGCCGCCGTGGCCCGAGACGCCCGCGCCCTCCGCCGCGGACGAACCGGACACGCACCGGTCCGGGCCCCAGACCTCGGGCTTCCGTTCCGCAAAGGGCGCGCCTTCACAGGCGATTACCCCGCCCTCGCCGCGTCCCGCCTACCCGTGGCAGAAGAAACCTCGCCCGGAAAGCACCACATGAGCCTGCCGAGCCTGCGGCCTTCGGCGCGCACAGCGGGGGCCGGGCTGCCGCGCGAGCACTACGGCAGGTAACCTCCAGCTCATGTCCCGCCATGTCGCGATCGTCACCGATTCCACGGCCTACCTGCCGCCACGGACGATGCAGCGGCACGGCATCACAGCGGTACCCCTGACCGTGGTCCTCGGCGATCAGGCGCTCGAAGAGGGCACCGAGATCTCGACCCGCTCCCTCGCCCAGGCGTTGCAGAAGCGGCGACCCGTCACCACCTCCCGACCGAGCCCCCAGACGTTCGCGGAGGCGTACCGCACCGTCGCCGAGTCCGGCGCGAGCGCCATCGTCTCCCTGCACCTGTCCGCCGAGCTGTCCGGCACCTACGACGCGGCCGTCCTCGCCGCGCGGGAGGCACCGGTGCCCGTGCGGGTCGTGGACACCGGGATGGTTGCCATGGCCCTCGGCTTCTGCGCGCTCGCCGCGGCCGAGGTCGCGGGGGCCGGCGGCACCGTGGACGAGGCCGTCACGGCCGCCGAGAAGCGAGCGGCGGGCACGTCCGCCTATTTCTATGTCGACACCCTCGACTATCTGCGCCGCGGCGGCCGCATCGGGGCCGCGCAGGCCCTGCTCGGTTCCGCGCTCGCGGTCAAGCCCCTGCTCCGGCTCGACGGCGGCCGCATCGAGCTGCTCGAAAAGGTCCGCACGGCGTCGAAGGCGATCGCCCGCCTGGAGGAGATCGCCGCGGAGCGTGCGGGCAGCGCCGAAGTCGACATCGCCGTCCACCACCTGGCCGCGCCCGAGCGTGCCGCCGCCCTCGCCGAGCGGCTCCGGGTGCGGGTTCCGGGCCTGGCCGACCTGCATGTCAGCGAGGTCGGAGCGGTGATCGGAGCACACACCGGGCCAGGGCTGCTGGGCGCGGTCGTCTCCCCCCGCTGACGCGGCAGAACTCCGGCGCTGTCGACCGCACTTCACTCCCACGGGTGGTGGAGTTGTCCACAACCGGCCGGTAATCCAGGGAAATCGACCAAGATCATCACGATGTGACGGGATGCCCCATGCTCGTCACATGGCACTTCGATCACGTCCACGCACCGCCGTTGCGACCAGTGGCCCCGGTCGCGGTCCGGCCTCCGACGGCCGCATGCGCAACCGCTCCGCCGGCCACCGGCGCACCCGTCGTCACCCGCCCGCACCGGCGGACGAACTGCGCCGCCGAGCGGCACTCCTCTTCGGCGAACGGGCCGTCCAGTGGCGGGAGTCGGGAAACGCCCCGCCGGACGGCAGCCCGCCCGGCAGTACGGCGACGGCGACGGCCACCGGCCGGGCGCCCGGCCTGAACCGGGGAGGGCCGGTGACCGCGGTCGCACGGAAGCCGTCGCCACCGCCGTCACCGCCGGCCGGAGAAACCGCGCCGACTGCGCTGCCGAGCACCACCGTCGAGGCCGAACCGGACAGCCCGGCTACCGCCTTGCAGGAGACGGGCCCCGGGATGCCGGGCCTGCGGGAGCGAGCCGGGCTGGCGTTGCGGGAGCGGCTGCCGGTGTGGTTGCAGACGCGGTGCGGAGTGGAGCACCGGGGCGTCGTGGCACTCGCCGTGGTGCTGGTGGCCGCCGCCGTCTTCGCCGTACATCACTTCTGGACGGGCCGGACCGAGTCCGTGAGCGCCCCCCAGGTGGTGCGCGCCCAGGCGTCCTATGCGAAGAAGGACGACGGCGCGCGGACCGCCGCGGCCGGGGGTGCCTCGCCGGCGCCGGGCGGGGAGATCGTCGTCGACGTCAGCGGCAAGGTCCGCAAGCCGGGGATCCACCGGCTGCCCGCGGGTTCCCGCGTGGTCGACGCGCTGCGGGCGGCGGGCGGCGTCCGCCCGGGTGTGAACACCGAAGGGCTCAACCAGGCCCGCTTCCTGGTCGACGGCGAGCAGGTGCTCGT
>NZ_JBLEBI010000068.1:0-32437 GCF_047340315.1 Streptomyces sp. AF1A | reverse complement strand
CGACGCCGCCTCCGGCGAATGGTGGCAGCGTGCCCTGCCCGAGGACAGGGTCGTGCTCGCCGAGCAGTCCGGACACCGTACGCTCGCGGCGACGGTGCGACGCCAGGGCCTCGCACCGCAGCACCACGACCCGGGCAGGACGACGGAGGGCATACGGCCATGACGGCGACGAACGGCACAGCCGGGGGCGAGGCGGCGGAGGCGCGAGCGCGGCACGAGGTGCCGAGGGCCGACACCGTCGCCGCCGTCGTCCGGCAGTGGCGTGCCGTGCACCCCGAACTGGACACCCGGCCCATGGAGATCATCGGACGGATCAACCGCTGCGCCGCACTGCTGCAGCAGGCCGAGGACGCGCCGCTGCGCCGGGCCGGACTCAGCCGTCCCGAGTTCGACCTGCTCGGGGCGTTGCGCCGCACCGGCCACGAGCTGACCCCGGGGGAGCTTGCCCGGGAGACCTTCTCCTCCGGGGCCGCGGTCACCAAGCGGCTCAAGCAGCTGACCGAGCGCGGCCTGGTCGAGCGTCGCGGCGACGCCCGCGACCGGCGCGTCGCCCACGTCCGCCTCACCGCCGCGGGCCGCGACCTGGTCGACGGCATCCTTCCCGAGCAACTCGCCTACGAGACGGCTGTCCTGTCCGTGCTCGCCACCGAGGGGCAGGGCGAACTCGCCACGCTGCTCGCCGAGTTGCTGGGCCGTCTGGAAGGGCGGATGGGTGCGCTGCGGGCCTGAGGCGTCACGCCGATGAGGCGAACGGGACGGCCCAGCCCTCCTCGCCCGCCCTGTACGGCGGGCATGTGCTTCAGTGGCCCGCACTGCGACACCGTCCCAACGTCTGGAGTCGGACATGAAGCCGAGTCGCACCATCCCAGCGTCGACGGTCATCCCTGTTCCGGTCTATCCCGACGTGCGGGCGGCGGTCGCCTGGCTCGGTGCAGCCTTCGGGTCTGTCGAGCGGGTACGGATCGGCGAGGACCACCGCGCGCAGCTCGGGTTCGGCGACGGTGCCGTCATCGTCGGGGATGTGGGAAAGGATCGCCGTCCCCCCGCGTCCTGGCGAAGTCACGCACTCGGTGGTGGTGCGCGTAGAAAACGGTCGCGCTCATTGTCACCAGGCTCGCGAGCATGGCGCCCGCATCGTCATGGAACCGACCGACTTCGAGTTCGGCGAACGGCAGTACACCGCCGAGGACCTCGCAGGCCACCGGTGGACGTTCTCGGAGACGCTCGCACATGTCGCCCCAGAGGGCTGGGCGGGACGTCCGTCACGCCCGATTGACGCGTCCCCTGGTCGGCGCTCTGGGGCGGCCCAGCACGCGTGTCATCAACGTCCCGGGACAGCACACCTAGATCCCCGGCCGGTACCGCAGGGGGTGCTCCGCCGGGATCTCCACCAGCACGATGCGGGTGCCGTCCGGGTCGGCGATCCACATCTCGACCAGGCCCCACGGCTCCTTCACCGGTGGGCGGACGATCTCGACGCCCTTGGCCCGCAGCTCCTCGTGCGCGGCCGTCACGTCCTCGACCTGCAACCAGAGCGCCACCGCGGGCGACGGCGGGGACTCGGCCCGCCCCGAGACCTCGAGGAAGCCGCCGCCGAGGAAGTAGACCGTCCCGCGCTCGGGGCCCGTGCCGAACTCCCGGTAGACGGCCAGACCCAGCTGCTCGCCGTAGAAGGCACGGGAGCGGTCGGGGTCGGTGGGCCGCAGAAGTGTCCGACTGCTGAGTACCTGCACCATGCAGGCGCAGCCTAGTGGCACAGTTACGCTCGTCCCTGGCTCAGCCACGCCCGAGATCGGAGAACGACCCCATGGAGACCGCCGCCACCGGACTCAGCTTCCGTGACGCCACCGACGCCGACGTCGAAGCGCTGGTCGCGCTGATCGAGTCGGCGTACCGCGGAGAGGCCAGCCGGGCGGGGTGGACCACCGAGGCGGACATCCTGGAAGGGCAGCGCACCGACCCGGAGGGCGTGCTGGAGGTGATCAAGTCGCCCGACAGCCGGCTGCTGACCGTCGAGCGGGACGGCCGGATCGTCGCCTGCTGCCAGCTCGAACACCGCGGCGAGCACGCCTACTTCGGCATGTTCGCGGTCAGCCCGGCCCTGCAGGGCGCCGGTCTCGGCAAGAGGGTGATAGCGGAGGCGGAATGTCAGGCCCGCGCGACCTGGGGCGTCACCGAGATGCACATGACGGTGATCTCGGTGCGCGAGGACCTGATCGCCTGGTACGAGCGCCGCGGATACCGCCGCACGGGACGGACGACCCCGTTCCCGTACGGCGACGAGCGCTTCGGCATCCCGCAGCGCGACGACCTGCAGTTCGAGTTGCTGGTCAAGAAGCTCGGGTGAGCCGTCCCGGCGTGACGCCTGCGCCGTGACGCCCACGGCCGTGACCCGACGCCCGACGCCGGACGTCGTGACGCCCACGCCGTGACGTGACGCCCGACGCGACGTCGTGACGCCCACGCCGTGACGTCGTGACGCCTACGCCGTGAACCGCCCCGTGCGCTTGATCTCCGGGTAGTCGGTCGTCGCGCCGTCCAGCTCCAGGGCGCGGACCAGCCGCAGGTGGTCCTGCGTGTTGACCACCCAGCCGATGATCCGGAGCCCGGACGCGCGCGCGTGCTCGACGACCTCCAGGGTGAGCCGGCGGATGTTGAGACAGACCGTCGCCGCGCCGACTGCGACCGCACGATCCACCACGTCCGTGCCGTAACGGCTCGCGATCAGCGCCGTGCGCACGCCCGGCACCAGCCGCGCGATCTCGGCGACGGCCTCGTCCTGGAAGGAGGAGACCTCCACCCGTCCGACGAGGTCCCGCCGGCGCATCACCTCGGCGAGCGCGCGGGCCGCGGCCACGTCCTTGATCTCGGCCTGGAGCGGCGTGCGTACCGCGTCCAGGACCTCCTCGAACACCGGCACCCGCTCCCCGCGGCCCGCGTCCAGCGCGCGCAGCTCGGCGAGGGTCTTCTCCGCGATCGGCCCGGAGCCGTCGGTCGTCCGGTCCACCTCGGCATCGTGCATGACGACCAGAGCGCCGTCCTTGCTCAGGTGCAGATCCAGTTCGATCACGTCGAGGCCGGCCTGCTGCGCGGCGACGAAGGAACGAAGGGTGTTCTCGGGCTCGACACCCATGACCCCGCGGTGACCGATGGTAAGGAAGTTCAAGGTTCAACTCGCTTCCGTCGACGGCGGCTCGGCACCCGCGGAGACGGGCGGATCCCGTTGTCCGCGCGGGCAGAGTCGCAGCCTAATGGCCGCGACCCGCGATGAACCCGCACGTGCGCGGGCCATTGGGGGGCGCGACCGGCGCCAGCTGGCCGGTATGCGCCGCCGCCGTCACCCTGGCGTGGGCGAGTCCCCAGACCCTTGACTTTCCGGAGCGCAGCCGTGCCGGGATCCGTGTCCGCGGTGGAAGTGACCGCCGTCACGGTTTACGACAGGAAAAACATCGGTGACCATGGGGGTGGACGAAAAAATTTCCTGAGCTGCCTCTTGCTGGGAGTAACGGGGTATGCATACGGTGTCCATACGCGAGGTTCTCCCGTGGAGGATGGGACATGACGGAAATTCTTGTGCAGGCGGGTGCGGAGGAGCAGGTTTCTTCGCTGACCAGGGTGGTTGAGCACCCCGCGTGGCCCGTGCTCAAGGATGCCGTGGAGCAGATCCGGCCATGGCAGTCGAAGGACGGCTCGATCGACTTCGCCGCCGAGGGTGCCCCCACCCGCGCGGACGCCGAGGCCGCCGTACGCCGTGTCGCCGGCGCGGTCGAGGAGCTCTCCCCGCTGCTCCCGCACGACGCCGCCTACCACCAGGCCCTCGTGAAGGATCTGCGCGCCTGGGCCGAGGGCGGCTTCCAGGTGCCGGACTTCCTGGACTCCCTGCTGGCCTTCCAGCCCGCCGCGAACCGCGCGGACGGCCTGCAGCACCTGGTCGTCTTCCCGATGTACACGCAGAACGGCAACCCGGACCGCAACCTGGAGGCGGTCGTGCTGCGCATGGTCTGGCCGGAGTGGCTGGCCGAACTGGAGCGCACCCGCTACGACAACCCGCTGTTCTGCGGCATCACGTTCGAGGACTTCACCTCCGGCTACGACACCAACTCGGCCGTCCTCTTCCCGGAGACGATCGCCGTGCGCGAGGCGCCGGAACGTTTCTCCTGGGGCGGCATCTTCTGCGACCGCGAGGCCGCCCGCTTCCGCCGGGTCACCGAGGCCGCCGTCGACATCCTGGGTCTTCAGCTGCCCGAGGACATCGCGGCCATGGTGCACGACCAGAAGCGCTGCGAGGAGGCCTTCGTGCTGTGGGACATGGTCCACGACCGCACCCACAGCCACGGCGACCTGCCGTTCGACCCGTTCATGATCAAGCAGCGCCAGCCGTTCTGGATGTACGGCCTGGAGGAGCTGCGCTGCGACCTCACCGCCTTCAAGGAGGCCGTGAAGCTCCAGGCGGACGGCGTGCCGCAGGCCCGTGACGTGCAGTACGCGGTGCTCTTCGACCGCATGTTCCGCTTCCCGGTCACCGGCGACCGCGTCCGCAACTACGACGGCCTCGGCGGCCAGCTGCTCTTCGCGTACCTGCACAAGCACGACGTCGTCCGCTGGACCGACAACAAGCTCTCCATCGACTGGGAGCGCGCCCCGCAGGTCACCAACCAGCTGTGCGCCGAGATCGAGAAGCTGTATCGGGACGGCATCGACCGCCCCAAGCTCGTGCACTGGTTCGCCGGCTACCAGCTGGTCTCCACCTACCTCGCCCCGCACCCCGGCTCCAAGTGGGCGAAGGGCCCCGAGGCCCTCGACCTCACCCAGCCGCCGCGCAAGCTCGTCGACGACGTGCTTCCGGACGAGTTTCCGCTGAGCATGTTCTATGAGGCCCTGTCCAAGAAGCTGAAGAACGTGATCGCCTCCACAAAGGGCATCACGGCGGACAGCGCCGAGCCGATCGCCGCGTGAGCGACCGCGCCACGCACACTGCTGCAGAGGGGAAGACCATGGGGAACGGGGCCAACGGGCCGCTCAGCGGTGCGGTGATCGCGGTCGCCGGCGCGGGCGGACCCGCCGGGCGCGCCACGCTGCTGCGGCTGGCCGAGGCCGGCGCGACGGTCGTCGGGGCGGACAACGACCCGCAGCGCCTGTCGGAGGCCGTGGACGCGGCCCGCTACGCCTCCGGCGGCGCCGCCGTCACCGGCGACACGGTGGACCTGCTCGACCTGCAGTCCACCCGCGACTGGGCCACCCACATCGAGAAGGACTTCGGCCGTGTGGACGGCCTCGTCCACCTCGTCGGCGGCTGGCGCGGCAGCGAGACCTTCACCAAGACCAGCCTCGACGACTGGGACTTCCTGGAGCTGCTGCTCGTCAAGACCGTGCAGCACACCTCGCTCGCCTTCCACGAGGCGCTGCAGCGCAGCGACCGCGGCCGGTACGTGCTGATCAGCGCGGCCGGGGCGAGCAAGCCCACCGCGGGCAACGCCGCCTACGCGGCCGCGAAGGCCGCCGCCGAGGCCTGGACGCTGGCCATGGCCGACTTCTTCCGCAAGGCGGGGGGCGCCGAGGGGCCGACGTCCGCGGCTACGATCCTGGTGGTGAAGGCGCTGGTGCACGAGGCGATGCGCGCCGAACGCCCCAACGCGAAGTTCGCGGGCTTCACGGACGTCAAGGACCTGGCCGAGGCCATCGAGGGCGTCTGGAGCAGGCCCGCCGCCGAAGTGAACGGACACCGCCTGTGGCTGACCGAGAAGCCGTGAACCCTCCCAGGACCGACGCGCGTCGCCATCACGACCCCGAAGTCCGCGGTTTCGCCAGTGACAACTACGCGGGAGCCCACCCCGAGGTGCTGGCCGCCATCGCCCTGGCCAACGGCGGCCACCAGGTGGCCTACGGCGAGGACGACTACACCGAGAACCTCCAGCGGATCATCCGCAGCCACTTCGGGGCGACCGCGGAGGCGTTCCCGGTCTTCAACGGCACCGGCGCGAACGTCGTCGCGCTCCAGGCGGTCACCGACCGCTGGGGCGCGGTGATCTGCGCCGAGAGCGCGCACATCAACGTCGACGAGGGCGGCGCGCCCGAGCGCGTGGGCGGCCTGAAACTGCTCACCGTGGCCACGCCGGACGGCAAGCTCACGCCCGAGCTGATCGACCGGCAGGCCTGGGGCTGGGACGACGAGCACCGCGCCATGCCGCAGGTCGTGTCGATCACCCAGAGCACCGAGCTGGGTACGCTCTACACGCCCGACGAGATCCGCGCGATCTGCGAGCACGCCCACGCGCACGGCATGAAGGTGCACCTGGACGGCTCCCGGATAGCGAACGCGGCCGCCTCCCTGGACGTGCCCATGCGCACGTTCACCAACGCGGTCGGCGTCGACATCCTCTCGCTCGGCGGGACGAAGAACGGCGCGCTGTTCGGCGAGGCGGTCGTGGTGATCAACCAGGACGCCGTGCGCCGCATGAAGCACATCCGCAAGATGAGCATGCAGCTCGCCTCGAAGATGCGCTTTGTCTCGGTGCAGCTGGAGGCCCTGCTGGCCAGAGACCTGTGGTTGCGCAACGCCCGGCACGCCAACGAGATGGCCCAGCGGCTCGCCGAGGGCGTGCGTGCGGTGCACGGCGTGGAGATCCTCTACCCGGTGCAGGCCAACGGCGTCTTCGCCAAGCTCCCGCACGACGTGAGCGAGCGGCTGCAGAAGCGGTTCAGGTTCTACTTCTGGGACGAGGGCGCCGGCGTGGTGCGCTGGATGTGCTCCTTCGACACCACGGAGGAGGACGTCGACGCCTTCGTGGCGGCGCTCAAGGAGGAGATGGCACGCTAGCCCGACATCATGCATAGTTATGCGGTCACACGAAAAGTCATTGACCCTCGGGTGGCCGCATTCCTATGCTCTGCCGGCATGGAGCTGATCCAGAAGAACGCCGACCTGTCTGCTTATCTCGCTGCCGACGAGGCCATCGACCACCACCATCCGGCGGTGCGTCAGACCGCCGCCCGGCTGGCGGCAGGTGCGGCCGACTCGTACGACTATGCGCGAGCTGTCTACGAGTTCGTCCGGGACGCCGTCCCGCACTCCGCGGACGCCGACGATCCCCGCGTCACCTGGCGCGCCTCAGACGTCATCGGGCAGCGCACCGGCATCTGCCACGCCAAGGCCCACGCGCTGGCCGCCCTGATGCGCGCCGAGGACATCCCCACGGCGCTGTGCTACCAGAGGCTCGCGCACGACGACGGCAGCGGCCACGCCGTGCACGGACTGGTGGCCGTCCGCTTCAACGGCGCCTGGCACCGGCAGGACCCCCGCGGCAACAAGCCGGGGGTGGACGCCCGGTTCTCCCTGCGGGGCGAGCGCCTGGCCTGGATCCCCGACCCCGCGGCAGGCGAACTGGACTACCCGGTGCTGTACGCCGAGCCGCATCCGGCCGTGCTCGGCGCTCTGCGGTCGGCCCCGGACCGGCCGGCCCTGGGGAAGACGCTGCCCGACGCGATCTGAGCCCGTGGGCGGCACCCCGGCGCACGACGCCTCGGCCGTGCTCGCTACCCTCCCGGCCATGGACAACGGGGGAGCAAACGGGGGAGCGAGAGAAGGCGGGACCGGCGGGACGGAGAGGGCGAGCCGGTCGGTGCCGGGATGGCTGTGCCGGCACCGGGTGCTCGCCTCGGCCATAGCGCTGGTCCTCGTGGCGGGCGGGGTGGCCGTGCCCCTGGCCCTCGGGGCGGCAGAGGACTCGTGCAACGAACTGCCCGCCCGCCTGCGGGAGTTGGCCGAGGGCTCGGCGCCGTCGGCGACCCGTGCGCTCGACCCGCGGGAGGACATGTCCCGTTTCGACGCCGTGCGCGCACTGCTGCCGGCCGGAGACCTGTGTGGCGACGGCGGCCGGGTGCTCGGCCGTGTGGTGGACGCCGCCACGGGCGCCGACGGCTCCGGCAGGGCGCACACCACGGCCCAGGCCCGCGTCGTCTACGCGGTGACGGCCGCCTACCGCGCGGCCGAGGTGCCGCGCGGCGCGGAGCCCGGCCTGGCCCGGATGCTCGCCGGGTACGTCGCCGACACCACCCTCGTGGTGCTGGACGACCCCGACGCCAACACCCCGGCGGTCCCGGCCTCCCTGGCCGCCCCCGACGAGGCGGGCTGGTCGCGCTTCGGCCCCTTCCTGTCGCCCGCCGACGCGCACCCGGACTTCGGGTTCACCTACTCCGGCGCGCTGGACACCGGGCTGGGCCCCCTCTTCGGCCGACTGGCCAGGGACCCGGAGGCGTTCGCCGTCCTCTACGACGCCGAGCGGGCCTTCCTGGCCCACTACCTGGAGCGGCTCACCCGCCTCGGCACGGACCCGGACTACCACCCCGAGAAGGAAAAGGGAGAGCAGAAAACGCCCGTCACGCTCGGCGTCGACAACGACCTCAGGGACATCGGGAGCCGTATCGGAGGCCTCCTGTGCACGAGGGAGAGCATCGCCGACGACGGGGACACCGACGACCTGGCCTCCTTCGACGCGGCCGTACGCCGGCACACCCGGGGCGCGTACCGGGCGGCGCCGCGGCAGGTGGCCGGCCGGCCGCCGATGGGCAGCATCGCCGGGCGTCCGGTGAGCGGGCCGGTACAGGGCGATCTCATGGACGGGCGCTACCAGATCACCGCGACCGTCGACGCCTGGGCCGCTGCCAGGGGGGTGTCGGCGGAGCGGGCATCGGTGATCCGGCGCGTCCTGGGCGGGGCCTACGAAGGGGCGTTCGAGGACGGGTCCATCTGACGCGTCCGGTACCGGTTCGTCCCACGCGCCGCGGTACGGCCGTGGGGAGGCCGCGGAAATCTGCCGGTGACGAGCGGCCGGCGCCGCTCGGCCGGGCCTCGGTGGAAGCACGCAGCCCTCGCGCCGTTCCAGCGCACCGATGCCGGGACCGCAGGGGGCGCGCGCATCGCGAACGTGAAGTCTCAGCGCGGTCGGGCGTTACGGCCCAGGCCAGGGGACCGGCGTCGCTTCCCCGGCCTTGGACACCGCCAACGGCCGCGCACCGCGGCCCGGGAGGCGGAGACGAGGAGCGGGGACGACCGGTGTCACCGCGCCTGCACGGCCCGCAGTTCCTCCGTCGTCGGTGCCGTACCGCCGAGGTGCGCGGGGAGCCACCAGGAGTCCTCCGGACCCTTGGGGCGGCCGGGGTAGGCGCGCTGCGCGGCGTCCAGCAGCTCCTGGACGCGCTCGCGCAGCCGGCGCGTGATGGCGCCGGCGTACTGGTCGCGGGGCGCCTCGACGGGCTCGCCGACCCGGACGGTGACGGGCAGGTGGCTTCGCTTGAAGTTGCGCGCCCGTCCCTTGGTCCACAGCCGCTGCGTGCCCCAGACCGCCATCGGGACCAGCGGGACACCGGCCTCCTGGGCCAGGCGGGCCGCGCCCGACTTGAAGCTCTTCAGCGTGAACGACTGCGAGATGGTGGCCTCCGGGAACACCCCGATGACCTCGCCGGAGCGCAGCGAGTCCAGCGCGTGCGCGTAGGCGGCCTCGCCCTGCGCTCGGTCCACCGGGATGTGCTTCATGCCGCGCATCAGGGGTCCGGAGACCTTGTGCCGGAAGACGGAATCCTTCGCCATGAAGCGCACCAGGCGCTTCTGCGGCAGGGCCGCCAGGCCGTTGAAGATGAAGTCCAGATAGCTGATGTGATTGCTCACCAGCACGGCGCCGCCCGAACGCGGGATGAACTCCGAGCCCTGGCAGTCGATCCTCAGGTCCCAGACCTTGAACATCGTCTTCGCGAACCCGATGACGGGACGGTAGACCAACTCTGCCATGGGCGGAACGAGCCCTTTCTGTCTGCTCGGGAAAGGGACTCCCGGCGGGAAGTTACGCAGCCGTAGGTTTACGGCGTCTCGCAGATCGTGCCCCAAGAACGAACGGGTAGCCAGTCTTGACGCCGCGGCACGGCGAGATCCTCGTCACGTCGGCCTACAGCCGCCGCCGAACCCTGAGGGCTCTTCACCCCGTGCGAGCCGTCGCCCTCTTCAGGAGCAGGACCAGCACGGCCGTGGTCACGGCCGCCGCACAGCGTGGCCCTCTCGCGTCGATGTCCATGAATAAAGCATTCCGCAGGGGAGACTCCTCCGGGAGGCGGGAATCTTTGCAGTCTCGTGAATGCTTGAGCAGATGGTGACCGGACTGGTGGTGTGTGTGGCGGTGCTCGCGGTGGCGAGCGCCTACGGAGTGCTGCACAGGAAGCGGAGCGGGAGGGTGCGGGTGCGCGGGCGGGACGACGGCAAGCGGCTGGGAGCGGCCGAGCTGGGCGGCGAACTCGGCGAGCGAGCGACCCTGGTGCAGTTCTCCAGCGCGTTCTGCGCGCCCTGCCGGGCCACCCGGCGCATCCTCGGCGAGGTCGCCGGGATGGTGCCCGGCGTGACGCACATCGAGGTCGACGCCGAGGCCCGTCTGGACCTCGTACGCGCACTCGAGATCCAGAAGACGCCCACCGTCCTGGTGCTGGACGCCGACGGGCGGGTCGTGCGGCGAGCCACCGGCCGCCCCCGCAAGGCCGACGTCATCGCGGCCCTGGGAGAGGCGGTGTGAGGGGGCTTCAGACGGGGGTGAGGCATCTCCCAGATCGCGGACCGCGCTTGACTGCGCGTGCCACCCGTCGTCAGCCTGACCTTGTGCCGACCGAACTCCTTCTCCACGGGCGGGTCCACGTCGACCTCGCCCGCACCGCGAGCGCCCGCTGTCCGGGCTGCTGAACAGCCACCGCCCGCTCGCCGCCCTCAGCAGAAGGACAACTCCATGACGGCCACGCCCGAACTCGGCGCCTACCAGCTCGCCTCTCCCACCCTGTTGCGCTCCACCTTCCGCCGGCACGCCGCCGGTGTGGCGGTGATCACTGCGCGTGGTGACGACGGCCCGGTCGGCTTCACGGCGACGTCCCTCACCTCCGTCTCCGCCGAGCCGCCGATGATCTCCTTCGGCGTCGGCACCGGCGCCTCCAGCTGGCCCGCGATAGCGCGGACCGACCACGTCGGCGTCCACATACTCGGGGAGCACCAGAGCGAGCTGGCCGCCACCTTCGCCCGCAGCGGCGCCGACCGCTTCGCCGCGCCCACCGTGTGGCGCGAGGGCCCGGAAGGCGTACCCGTCCTCGACGACGTGCTCGCCTGGCTGGTGTGCCGGATCGTCGGGCGCGTCCCGGCCGGTGACCACCGGATCGTGCTCGCCGAGGTCGTCCTCGGCGACCCCTCCGGCGCCGGCCGTCCGCTCCTCTACCACCAGGGCCGGTTCAACGGCCTGCGGGATTGATCACGCCCCCCTCTCCTGCGAAGCCGTCGAGTTCCGATTACGCTGCGTTGCAAAGGTCACAGTTCAAAGCGCTTGCTTAGCGGGCAGGAACTGGGTGTACTGACGAGTAATATTTCGGTCGGAGCGCGCGGACGCCCCGACCGGGATCGGCCGCTTCAGGCGCCTATGCTGCCTGCAAGAGGCAGCCAGGAAATGACGATGCAGTAGGAGAGCCGGCGTGAGCTTGAGGATCGTTGTCACTGTGAAGTACGTGCCCGACGCCACTGGCGACCGGCACTTCGCCGATGACCTGACCGTCGACCGCGACGACGTGGACGGTCTGCTCTCCGAACTGGACGAGTACGCGGTCGAGCAGGCGCTGCAGATCGCCGAGGACGCGGACGACGCCGAGGTCACCGTCCTGACCATCGGCCCCGAGGACGCCAAGGACGCGCTGCGCAAGGCGCTGTCGATGGGCGCCGACAAGGCCATCCACGTCGAGGACGACGACCTGCACGGCACCGACGCCATCGGCACCTCCCTGGTGCTGGCCAAGGCCATCGAGAAGGCCGGCTTCGACCTGGTCGTCTCCGGCATGGCCTCCACCGACGGCACCATGGGCGTCGTGCCCGCGCTGGTCGCCGAGCGCCTGGGCGTCCCGCAGGTCACCCTGCTGTCCGAGGTCTCGGTCGAGGACGGCACGGTCAAGGGCCGCCGCGACGGCGACGCCGCCTCCGAGCAGCTCGAGGCGCAGCTCCCGGCCCTGATCTCCGTCACCGACCAGTCCGGTGAGGCCCGCTACCCGTCGTTCAAGGGCATCATGGCGGCCAAGAAGAAGCCGGTGGAGTCCTGGGACCTGTCCGACCTCGACATCGAGGCCGAGGAGGTCGGCCTGGACGGCGCGTTCACCAAGGTCGAGGCCGCGAACGAGCGTCCGGCCCGCACGGCCGGCACCATCGTCAAGGACGAGGGCGAGGGCGGCAAGCAGCTCGCTGAGTTCCTCGCGGGCCAGAAGTTCATCTAAGGCCCCGCAGTCGCTGACCGCCCCTCAACTTCGTTACGCAGGAGAGCAATCCCATGGCTGAAGTCCTCGTCTACGTCGACCACGTGGACGGTGCCGTCCGCAAGCCCACCCTGGAGCTGCTGACCCTGGCCCGGCGCATCGGCGAGCCCGTCGCCGTCGCCCTGGGCAGCGGCGCCGCCGACACCGCCGCCACCCTCGCCGAGCACGGCGCGGTGCGGGTCCTCACCCACGACGCCTCCGAGTACGCCGAGTACCTGGTCGTGCCGAAGGTGGACGCCCTGCAGGCCGCCTACGAGGCCGTCTCCCCGGCCGCCGTGCTGGTCCCGTCCTCCGCCGAGGGCAAGGAGATCGCCGCCCGCCTGGCGCTGCGCATCGGCTCCGGCATCATCACCGACGCCGTCGACCTGGAGGCCGGCGACGAGGGCCCGGTGGCCACCCAGTCGGTGTTCGCCGCCTCGTTCACCACCAAGTCCCGCGTCATCAAGGGCACCCCGGTCATCACGGTCAAGCCGAACTCGGCCGCCGTCGAGGCCGCCCCGGCCGCGGGCAGCGTCGAGGCCCTGAGCGTGTCCTTCTCCGAGAAGGCGACCGGCACGAAGATCACCGGCCGTACGCCGCGTGAGTCCACGGGCCGCCCGGAGCTGACCGAGGCCGCGATCGTGGTCTCCGGCGGCCGTGGCGTCAACGGCGCCGAGAACTTCTCGATCATCGAGGCCCTCGCCGACTCCCTCGGCGCGGCCGTCGGCGCCTCGCGTGCCGCGGTCGACGCCGGCTGGTACCCGCACACCAACCAGGTCGGCCAGACCGGCAAGAGCGTCTCGCCGCAGCTGTACATCGCCAACGGCATCTCCGGCGCCATCCAGCACCGCGCCGGCATGCAGACCTCCAAGACGATCGTGGCCGTCAACAAGGACCCCGAGGCCCCGATCTTCGAGCTGGTCGACTTCGGCGTCGTCGGCGACCTCTTCGACGTCGTCCCGCAGCTGACCGAGGAGATCAAGGCCCGCAAGGGCTGAGCCGCCGAGGTGCGGCACGAGGCCCCGGTGACCGGCGCGGTCACCGGGGCCTCGGTGCATCCTGAAGACCGGCCCGGTGGCACCGGCCGGGGCCCGGCGGGGTGTTGACCACCGGGAACGCCGGCGGATAACTTCGTTCTACGGATTGTTGATTCCGTACAGCGGAAAACTGGAGGGCGTGGGATGGGTCAGCAGGAGCGGGTGGCGACGAGCCTCGCGGGCGCCGTCAGCGAGGAGATCAGCGCCTTTCTGGCACCGGTCGACGCGGAACTGGAGCGCCGCTACCCCGGAGACCCCGGCACCCGGCAGCCCGTCCACACCGTCTACGTCCCCGGTGACGCCTTCGCCGCCGACACCATCCGCTCCTGGGGCGACCAGGCCCTCGCGCTCCTCGACGAACACGCCCCCGACGCCGCCTCCTTCGCGGCCGTCCTGGGCCTCGGCGACGACCTCGCGGAGCCGGTGCACTCCCGCGTCCGCGCCAAGCTGGAGCGCGAGCCCGTCGAGGACCTCCGGGTCGACTTCGAGGACGGCTACGGCCCCCGCCCCGACGCCGAGGAGGACGAGACGGCGGCCCGCGCGGCGCGGCTGATCGCGCAGGCGTACCGCAACGGCACGGCGGCGCCGTACATGGGCATCCGCACGAAGTGCATGGAGGCCGCCGTCCGCCACCGGGGCATCCGCACGCTCGACATCTTCCTCACCGGTCTCATGGCGGCGGGCGGCCTGCCCGAGGGCCTCGTCCTGACCCTGCCCAAGGTGACCTGTGCCGAGCAGGTGAGCGCCTTCGCCCGGCTGCTCGGGGCCTTCGAGAAGGCACACGGCCTGGACGCCGGGCGGCTCGGCTTCGAGATCCAGATCGAGACCAGCCAGGCCATCCTCGCCACCGACGGCACCGCGACCGTCGCCCGCATGATCCAGGCCGCCGAGGGCCGCGCCACCGGCCTGCACTACGGCACGTTCGACTACAGCGCCTGCCTCGGCGTCAGCGCCGCCCACCAGGCCAGTGACCACCCGGCCGCCGACCACGCCAAGGCGGTCATGCAGGTGGCGGCGGCGGGCACCGGCGTACGCGTCTCGGACGGCTCCACCAACGTCCTCCCGGTCGGCCCGACGCCGAAGGTGCACGACGCCTGGCGGCTCCACTACGGCCTCACCCGCCGCGCCCTGGCCCGCGCCTACTACCAGGGCTGGGACATGCACCCCGGCCATCTCCCGACCCGCTACGCGGCCGTCTTCGCCTTCTACCGCGAGGGCTTCGAGCAGGCCGCGGGCCGCCTCGCCCGCTACGCCGACCGGGCCGGCGGCGACGTCATGGACGAGCCCGCCACCGCCAAGGCGCTCAGCGGCTACCTGCTGCGCGGCCTCGACTGCGGCGCCCTCGACACCGCCGAGGTCGCCCGGCTCACCGGCCTGACCCGCGCCGACCTGGAGGGCTTCGCCGCGCCCCGCCGCGGCGACCTCACCGCCTCCGGGAAGTAGGCCTCGCGGGACCGCCGGGCCCCGTGCGCTCCCAGGAGGGCTGCCGGCCGTCGAGGTAGGGCTCCAGCCCCGACTCCGTCACCCACTGCTGCTCGGCGAACAGCCGGGTGCCCTGCGCGCACCGCCCGACGTCCCCGCGCGCCCGCGCGCAGAACTCCTCGGGTGTCACGCCGAACAGTTCCCGCAGCGGGGCCGACGCCGACAGGAGCGAGGAGAGGAGCGCGCGCTGCCCGGGATGCCGGCGCGGCGCCCCGTCCCCGTGGCGCAGCACGCCGTGCCGGTTGACGTAGGCGTACGCCCCCGGCAGCACGGAGCCGTCGGGCAGTTCGATCCGCACGTCCGGGGCGGGCAGCCAGGCCCGGCCGAAGTTGCCGGCGGGCAGCGGCACGCCCTCGCTCGCGTCGATCACGGCCAGCTGCCGGTCGTCCAGCCAGATGACGAACAACTCGCTCGGCCCGCGCGGGGACGCGACGGGGGAGGCGGAGACATAGCCGAAGCGGCTCACGTGCGCGGAGACGCCCACGCCGACTCCGGACACCCGGGTCCGCACCATCGGCACCGGGGAGTCGATGCCGAACTCGCGCATCTTGTGCCGCAACTGGCCCGGGCACGCGTTGGAACCGATGGCGAGGACCGGCACACGATCCTCGTACACCAGGCGTTCCAGCGGCAGCAGCCGGTCGCCGTTCAGCAGCCCGGAGCCGGCCGGCCAGGCGCCCGGATAGGTCAGCGGATGTTCGCGCGGCACCCCGGCGAGGCCCAGTTCCTCCAGCGTGGCCATGCGCGGCTCAGTCCGCCGGCGGCAGCTCGCCGGAGCCGCGCGTGATCAGGCGGGTCGGCAGCTCGATCCGCTCCGGCGCGACGAGGGTGCCGTCGAGCTGGCGGAACAGGCGCTCGGCGGCGGTACGGCCGAGGGCGGCCGAGTCCTGGGCGACGACCGTGACGCCCGGCTTCAGCAGATCGGCCAGCTCGATGTCGTCGAAGCCGACCAGGGCCACCTGGCGGGACTGCTCGGCGAGGACCCGGATCACGGTGACCGTCACCCGGTTGTTGCCCGCGAAGATCGCGGTGACGGGCTCGGGCCCGGACAGCATCTCCTGCGCCGCCCGACGCACCCGCTCGGGATTCGTGGCACCGAGGGACATCCAGCGCGCGTCGACCGGTATCCCCGCGTCCTCCATGGCCGCCCGGTAGCCGCGCAGCCGCTCCGCCGCGGTGTGGATGCGGGGCATGTCGCCGATGAAGCCGATCCGGCGGTGGCCGTGGGCGATCAGGTGGGCGACGCCGTCGCGGGCACCGCCGTAGTTGTCGGACAGCACCACGTCGGCGTCGATCCGGCCGGCCGGGCGGTCCACGAACACGGTCGCCACGCCCGCCCGGATCTCCGGCTCCAGGTAGCGGTGGTCGTCCCCGGCCGGGATCACCACCAGACCGTCGACCCGCCGTGCGCACAGCGCCAGCGCCAGCTCCTGCTCCCGCTCCGGGTCCTCCGCGCTGGAGCCGTTGATCAGCAGGGCGCCGTGGGAGCGGGCGACCTCCTCGACGGCGCGGCTGAGCGGTCCGTAGAACGGGTCGGCGAGGTCCTCCAGGACCAGGCCGATGCTCGCCGTGCGGCCCTTGCGCAGCACCCGCGCGCTGTCGTTGCGGCGGAAGCCGAGGGCCTCGATCGCCTCCTGCACCCGGCGCTCGGTGTCCGGGGTGACCCCGGGCTCGCCGTTGACCACCCGGGACACCGTCTTCAGGCCCACCCCGGCCCGCGCCGCCACGTCCTTCATGGTCGGGCGGTTGCCGTACCGGTTCCCGGTGAGCCGGTCTGCGCGGCGGGTGGTCTCGGGCACGATGGGCTGTCCTGTCTCTCGTCCGTCTCACTCCACCTTCCGACGCATTCGCGGCGGGCGCGTCGGGAGGAGGAGCGAAGATCCCTGGTTACGTATGAGGATGTGGCGTCGAGCATAGAGCCTGGACAACGTTGTCAGATGCGCGAGAGACTGTCCAGCGCTGTCTCCGGCCCGCGCCCCCACCGCTCGTCCGGCCCTGCCCTGCCCTCTGTTTTCCACTGTTTTCCACGCTTCAACGGGGAGATCCGACACTCATGCACACCGACCTCGTGGCAGCCCTGGACATCGGCGGCACCAAGATCGCCGGCGGCCTGGTGGACGGCCGTGGACGGATCCTGGCGAGGGCGCAGCGCGGCACTCCGGCCCAGGAGGACGGCGAAACGGTCATGCGCGCCGTGGAGGCGGTGCTCGGCGACCTCACCGGGTCGCCTCTGTGGGGACGCGCCGCATCCCTCGGCATCGGCAGCGCGGGCCCGGTGGACGCCTCCACGGGCACCGTCAGCCCGGTGAACGTGCCGGGCTGGCGGGACTTCCCGCTGGTCGAGCGGGTGCGCGCGGCGGCCGGGGGCCTGCCGGTCGAACTGATCGGCGACGGCGTCGCGATCACGGCCGCCGAGCACTGGCAGGGCGCCGCCCGTGGCCACGACAACGCGCTGTGCATGGTGGTGTCGACCGGCGTCGGCGGCGGCCTGGTCCTGAACGGGCAGCTGCACCCCGGCCCGACCGGGAACGCCGGGCACATCGGCCACATCAGCGTCGACCTCGACGGCGACCTGTGCCCCTGCGGCTCGCGCGGCTGTGTGGAGCGCATCGCCAGCGGCCCCAACATCGCCCGCCGCGCCCTGGAGGAGGGCTGGCGGCCGGGGCCGGACGGCGACACCTCGGCCGCCGCGGTGGCCGAGGCCGCCCGGGCGGGGGACCCGGTCGCCGTGGCCTCGTTCGAGCGGGCCGCGCAGGCGCTGGCCGCCGGTATCGCGGCCACCGCGACCCTGGTCGAGATCGACATCGCGGTGATCGGGGGCGGTGTCGGCAAGGCGGGCGACATCCTCTTCGCGCCCCTGCGCAAGGCGCTCACCGACTACGCGACCCTGTCCTTCGTGCAGCGGCTGACGGTCGTGCCCGCGCAGATGGGCACCGACGCGGGCCTGGTCGGCGCCGCCGCGGCCGCGCTGGCCCGCAGGCCGGACGCGACCGCGGCGAGCCGGTAGGTCAGCAGCCGAGCCGCGCGTCCGCCCAGTCCGCGTGGTCGGAGTCGATCCCGTCGCCGCCGTCGGTGACGACGAGCCGGACCACCTGGGCGCCGGTGACGTCGGCGGTGACCGGCTGGGCGGGCATCGCGTTGGTCAGCACGCCGGTCGAGGCGACCTTCGTGCCGTCCGCCCAGATCTCGAAGGCGACGGTGCCCTTCGCGCCCTTCTCGTCGTCCACGCCGACCTCCGCGGTGACCTTCTCGCAGGACCCGCCGGTGTAGAAGGAGATGTCGCTCGGGGCGTGCGCGCCGAGCCCCTTGGCGTACCGCACCCCGCCGATGGTGATCGGATGGCCGTCGCCCGCGGCGCTCTCCCCGTTGCTGGTGTCACGTTCCACCGGGCCCCAGCCGCCGGTCGCCGACAGCCACGGCAGATCGCTCAGGTACGACGTCCCGGAGGGCGGCGGCACGACGACCGTCGCGGTGACGGGGAGGACCGTGGTGACCCGCTGCCCGGACGGCGAGCGGTAACGCACCTCGAGCGTGAGGCCGTACGAGCCGGTCGCGGCCCCGCCCGGGGCGGTCACGCGCCAGGTGGTGCGCAGGGTCCTGCCCGTGGCGAGGGCGGCGGCCGTGGTCGCCGAAGCGGGCCGCACGCTCCACCCGTCGGGCCCGGTCAGCGACACGGACACGCGGCGCGCGGGCGTGCGGCCCAGGTCGGTGACCGTGCCGGTCAGCGTGACCGGGGTGCCCGCCTCCAGCAACGGGCTGCCCTCCAGGCCGAGTTCGGCGGCCGGCGGGTGGGCGGCCCAGTGCGGGCCGGCCGACACGCGCAGCATGACCGTGCCATGGGCCGGGACGGTGGCCGCGATGGTGCCGGCCGTGTTGTAGCTGCGGTGCTGCCACAGGTCCCGCAGGATGTAGGCGTCGGCGTCGGGCAGGCCCACGGCGCTCGCGGTGGTGGCGATGCGCTGGGCGGTGCCGGACTCGTTGAACAGGGCGACCGCGCGGCTGCCGTCCTGCATCTGCTTGGCGATCACCCAGCGTCCGTCCGCCGAGGAGACGACCGTGCCCTGCTTGCCGAGCGGGTCCTGGTCGACGGCGATGACCTCCTTGTTGCCGAGGATGTCGAGGGTCGCCTGGGAGGCCTTGCGCAGGTCGGTGCCGATGAGCAGGGGGGCGGCCATGACCGACCAGAGGGAGAAGTGCGAGCGGTACTCGGTGTCCGTCATGCCGCCGTTGCCGACCTCGAGCATGTCGGGGTCGTTCCAGTGGCCGGGTCCGGCGTACGGGGCGAGCGGGAGGTTCCGCTTCAGGATCGACAGCATGGAGGACCAGCTGTCGCTGATGTCACCCGTGGTCCGCCACAGGTGGCCGACGTCCGCGGCCCACTCCCAGGGTCTGTTCTCGCCCCATTCGCAGATGCTGTACACGATGGGCCGCCCGGTCGCCTTCAGTGCGTCGCGCATGGTGGTGTAGCGCTGCTTGGCGTCCACGCCCTGGTTGTTGCAGTTGTCGTATTTCAGGTAGTCGACACCCCAGTCGGCGAACTGCTGGGCGTCGCTGTACTCGTGGCCGAGGGCGCCGGGGAAGCCCGCGCTGTTGCACGTCTTGGTGCCGGCGCTGGTGTAGATGCCGAGCTTGAGCCCCTTGGCGTGGACGTAGTCGGCAACCGCCTTGATGCCGTGGGGGAAACGGACGGGGTCGGGTACGAGCCTGCCGTTCTGGTCCCGGTCGGGCAGGGCCCAGCAGTCGTCCAGGTTGACGTACCGGTAGCCCGCGTCCTTCAGGCCCTTCGCCACGAAGAGGTCCGCGATGCCCTCGACCATGGCCTCGTTGAAGTCGGCGCGGCAGTGCGTGGAGTTCCAGTTGTTGAACCCCATCGGCGGGGTCAGGGCGAGGCCGTCGGCCAGGGCGGGGGCATCGGCCGCCCGCCGGTCCGCGGCGACCGCCGGGGCGGCCGCCGAGATCGTGAGCACCATGGCCGTGAGCGCGTAGACCAGTCTTCGCCGGGTTGTGCGGGTGTGAGGGTGACGCATCGTCGACGTTCCTCCCGACTCGCGAAAGGTGGGATGACGGCATGCCGGACCACGCCCGGCATGTACGTGTCATCGGTGCGCGATTACGGTAGGACGTGTCCGAGTCTGTTGGAAGGGGTGTGGCTCTGTCGCTCAATATGCCGTCAGGACTCTTGACAGCCCGCGCATTTCGCGGGCGTAGCGTTCGGAAGTGTTCGGTTCGGGTGGCCGCGCGGTGACGCCGACCCAGCTCACCGGAACTCGTGCACGACCTCGATCCGGCCCACGACGTGCGCGTTGAACTCGGGCAACTCCTCGCCGGCACCCACAGTTCGAGGATCGTCCCACCGCCGGCCCGCTGGACCGGGCAGCGGCAGAGGAACTCCGCGTCGACCTCGAAGCGCGTCACGGAACCGGCGCCGTCGTGCTTGGCGTTCCAGTCCCGGGCGATGCGGACCGCGTAGTCCTCGGCGAGACCGGATAGGGGATCGGCTGTTCCGGCCGCCCGCGGACGCCGCCGTGACCCCTGGACGCTTCGGCAGTTGATCAGCGCATGAAGAAGCGCAGCATCCTCGCCCTCGCGACCCTCGCCACCGGATTCGTGGTGGCCGCCGTCACCCCGTCCCACGCGGCCGGCAGCGGCTCCCTCGACGACCTCCACGTCTCCGACACCCTCCACACGGCCGGCGACCTCGTCGGCCAGGACGCCCCGGCCCCCGCCGACGAGGGTCCCCTCGGCCGGCAGTAGCCCCGGCCGCATGCCGTGCCGGTGCCCCACCGCAAGGGCACCGGCACGCTTCGTGACGGCGCCCTCACCGCGGCGGTGTTTCCGTGGCAGGGTGGAGCGGGCAAGCCTCTGGGGGCCAACACAAGAGGGGGAGTCCGTGACCGTCGTCTGGATCAACGGCGCTTTCGGTGCGGGGAAGACCACGACCGCACGGGAACTGATCGAGCTGATCCCGCACAGCACGCTCTTCGACCCCGAGGTCATCGGCGGGGCGCTCACGCACCTGCTGCCGCCCAAACGCCTCGCCGAGGTCGGCGACTTCCAGGACCTGCCGATCTGGCGCCGGCTCGTGGTGGACACGGCGGCCGCGATGCTCGCCGAGCTGGGCGGCGTCCTCGTCGTGCCGATGACCCTGCTGCGCCAGGAGTACCGCGACGAGATCTTCGGCGGCCTCGCCGCCCGCCGGATCACCGTACGACACCTGCTCCTCGCCCCGGCGGAAACGATCCTGCGCACCCGCATAGCCGGGCGCGAGGTGCCCCCGGACCTGCCGGACGGCGACATGCGGGTCCGGCAGTGGTCGTACGACCACATCGAGCCCTACCGCGCCGCCCTCGCCTCCTGGCTCACCGCCGACGCGCACCTCGTCGACACCAGCGCGCTGACTCCGTACGAGACCGCCGTACGCATCGCGGAGGCGGTCGCCCGCGGTGCGGTTCCCCCCTGCGACATCGTGCAGACCCCCGAGCCCACCGCCGAGACGCTCGCCGCGGGCGTCCTCCTGTTCGACGAGCAGGACCGGGTGCTGCTGGTGGACCCCACCTACAAGCCGGGCTGGGAGTTCCCCGGCGGTGTCGTGGAGCGGGGCGAGGCCCCGGCCCGCGCGGGGATGCGGGAGGTCGCCGAGGAGACCGGGATACGGCTGCGGGAGGTGCCCCGCCTGCTCGTCGTGGACTGGGAGCGGCCCGTGCCGCCCGGCTTCGGCGGGCTCCGGCTGCTGTTCGACGGCGGCCGGCTGGAGTCCGGCGAGGCGTCCCGGGTGCTGCTGCCGGGGCCTGAGCTGCGGGCGTGGCGGTTCGCGAGCGAGCAGGAGGCGGCCGGGATGCTTCCGCCGGTGCGCTACGAGCGTCTGCGCTGGGCGCTGCGCGCGCGGGAGCGCGGCACGGCCCTCTACCTGGAGGCCGGCGTGCCGGTCGGCTGACCCGTTCGGTCAGGCTCCGGCGGTCGCCGCCCGGAGCGCGGCGCGGGCGCCGTGCAGGACCGGGGCGCCGTGGCCGAAGCAGGCCACGTCGGCGTCGAGCCGCGCCAACCTGGACAGGGAGGCCAGGAGCCGGGGCCGGTCCAGGTTGAACACGCCCGGCACGACCGTACCGTCGGCCGGCGAGGCCGCCACCGTGTCCCCGGTGAACAGCACGCCCTCGGCGGGCAGGAACAGCGCGATGCTGCCGTCCGTGTGCCCCGGGACGTGCAGCACCTGCGCGCCGCCACCGAAGCTGAGCACGTCACCGTCCGCCAGTTCCGTGACCGACGGCGGCGGCAGCGGCCGTCCCCGGGGCAGGTGCCCGGCCACCGCCGCGTGGACCGGCAGCTCCCACTCCTCGAACCGCGGGGGCGGGCCCGGCAGTTCACCCCGTACGAACGGGGCGTCCAGACGGTGGGCCAGCACCTCGGCGCCGGACAGCGCCGCGAACTCGCCCGCGCCGCCCGCGTGGTCCTCGTGGAAGTGGGTCAGCACGATCCGCCGTACGTCCCGCGGCGCATGCCCCAGCCCCCGCACCGCCTCGGCGATGGCCGGGCCGGCGCCGATCAGGCCCGCGTCGACGAGCGTCAACGCGTCGTCGTCGCGCCAGAGGTACGCCTGGCCGACCGGGAAGCGCAGCAGGTGCAGGCGGGGGAGCAGTCCGAGCACGTCCATGCACCGACCCTAGGCGGGAGCCCCGCGCACGGGCGAGGCGCTCTGCCGCGAGCAGAAGGGGCGGGCCCGCCCTGGTGCACAGGGCGGGCCCGGCCGGCGGGCCTAGCCCGCCGCGTAGTTGCTCAGGAACAGCGCCTCGGCGACCGACAGCCGCTCCAGCTCCTCGGGGGAGACGCTCTCGTCGACCGCGTGGATCTGCGCCTCCGGCTCGCTCAGACCGATCAGCAGGATCTCCGCCCGCGGGTAGAGGCTGGCGAGGGTGTTGCACAGCGGGATCGAGCCGCCCTGGCCGGCGTACTGCATCGTCTCGCCCGGGTAGGCCACCGCCATCGCGTCGGCCATCGCCCGGTAGGCCGGGCTGGTGGTGTCGGCGCGGAAGGGCTGGCCCTGGCCGACCTGCTCGACGGTGACGCGGGCGCCCCACGGGGTGTGCGCCCGCACGTGCGCCTCGAGCAGCTTGGTCGCCTCCGCCGCGTCCACGCCCGGCGGCACCCGCAGGCTGATCAGGGCGCGGGCGCCGGCCTGTACCGAGGGGGTGGCGCCGACGACCGGAGGGCAGTCGATGCCGAGGACGGTGACCGCCGGGCGGGCCCAGATCCGGTCGGCGACCGAGCCGTCGCCGATCAGCTCGACGCCCTCCAGCACCTTGGCGTCCGCGCGGAACTGCTCCTCGGCGTACTCCAGGCCGTCCCACGTCGCCGTCGCGTCGAGCCCGTCGACCGTCGTGGAGCCGTCCTCGGCGCGCAGCGAGTCCAGGACGCGGATGAGCGCGGCCAGCGCGTCCGGGGCGGCGCCGCCGAACTGGCCGGAGTGCAGGTTGCCCGCGAGGGTGTCCATGCGGACCCGGAGCAGGGTCATGCCGCGCAGGGTCGTGGTCACGGTGGGCAGGCCCACGCGGAAATTGCCGGTGTCGCCGATCACGATGGTGTCGGCCGCGAGCAGGTCCGGGTGCTCCTCGGCGTACCGCTCCAGGCCGCCGGTGCCCTGCTCCTCCGAGCCCTCCACGATCACCTTGACGTGGACCGGGACGCCGCCGTTCGCCTTCAGCGCGCGCAGCGCGAGCAGGTGCATGATGAGGCCGCCCTTGCAGTCGGCGGTCCCGCGGCCGTACCAGCGGCCCGCGCGCTCGGTCAGCTCGAACGGCGGGGTGGTCCAGGCGGCCTCGTCGAGCGGCGGCTGGACGTCGTAGTGCGCGTAGAGAAGTACCGTTTTGGCGCCCTCCGGGCCCGGCAGGTGGCCGTACACCGACTGCGTGCCGTCGGGGGTGTCGAGCAGGGCGACGTCCTCGAAGCCCTCGGCGCGCAGCGCGTCGGCGATCCAGTTCGCGGCGGCCTCGCTCTCGCTCTTCGGGAACTGCTCGAAGTCCGCCACCGACTTGAAGGCGACGAGCTCGGTCAGCTCGGCCTTCGCGCGGGGCAGCAGCGAGGCGACGGTCTCGGCGACCGGATTCGACGACATGGGCACGCTCCTCGTGGGTGCGACGTTGAACGCCTGGTGGACCGATCCTCCCACAGCGGCCTGCGACGACGGCCGCCGTAGGATGCGGGATACATCGGGTTACCTCCTGCTCGCGCGATGTCGCGGGCCGGGGGAGCGGCAGCGGCTTGATCGGAGCAGTAGACCATCGTGAGCGGCGAGAACTCTTCGGCGGACGACGTGCAGCGGGTGTGGGACGTCGTCGTGGTGGGCGCGGGACCCGCGGGGGCCTCGGCCGCCTACGCGGCGGCGGTCGCGGGGCGGCGCGTGCTGCTGCTGGAGAAGGCCGAGTTGCCCCGCTACAAAACCTGCGGCGGCGGCATCATCGGACCCTCGAGGGACGCCCTGCCGCCGGGCTTCGAGCTGCCCTTCCGTGACCGGGTGCACGCGGTCACGTTCTCGAACAACGGGCGCTTCACCCGCACCCGCCGCTCCAAGCGGATGCTGTTCGGGCTGATCAACCGGCCCGAGTTCGACCAGCAGCTGGTCGAGCACGCCCAGAAGGCGGGCGCCGAGCTGCGCACGGGCGTCACGGTGCAGCGGGTCGAGCAGCACGGGGCGGCCGTGCCGGACCGGCGCACGGTCGCCGTCGTCCTGCAGGGCGGGGAGACCGTGCTGGCCCGTGCGGTCGTCGGCGCGGACGGCAGCGCCAGCCGGATAGGGGCGCACGTCGGGGTGAAGCTGGACCAGGTGGACCTCGGGCTGGAGGCGGAGATCCCGGTCCCGGACCCGGTCGCCGAGGACTGGAAGGGGCGCGTCCTCATCGACTGGGGCCCGATGCCCGGGAGTTACGGCTGGGTGTTCCCGAAGGGCAACACGCTGACGGTCGGCGTGATCTCGGCGCGGGGTGAAGGCGCGGCCACGAAGCGTTACTTGGAGGACTTCGTGGCCCGGCTGGGTCTGTCCGGCTTCGAGCCGGCCATCTCGTCCGGGCACCTGACCCGCTGCCGGGCCGACGACTCGCCGCTCTCGCGCGGCCGGGTCCTGGTGTGCGGCGACGCGGCCGGGCTGCTCGAGCCGTGGACCCGCGAGGGCATCTCCTTCGCGCTGCGCTCGGGCCGGCTGGCGGGGGAGTGGGCGGTGCGGATCGCGGAGGCGCACGACGCGGTGGACACCCGGCGTCAGGCCCTGAACTACGCGTTCGCGATCAAGGCGGGGCTCGGCGTCGAGATGAGCGTCGGCAAGCGCATGCTCGCGGTCTTCGAGAAGCGGCCCGGCCTCTTCCACGCCGCCCTCACGGGCTTCCGCCCGGCCTGGAATGCGTTCAGGGACATCACCCAGGGCTCGACCTCCCTCGGCGAACTCGTCCGCTCCCACCCGATCGCCCAGCGCGCCCTCACCGCACTGGACCGGGGCCCGGCTGCTCCGGTGGACGATCCGACCGGATCCTGACCGCCGGCCCGGGGCCGCCCGGGCTGGTGGCGCCGGGATGCCGGTCCGGGGTCACCGGCGCGGCCGTGCGGCCGCTGAGGGTGCGGGCCTGGCGCTCATGGGAACCGGTGGCGGTGACCGTAGCGCCCGGGGCTGACCGGACCGGGCGGTACCGTCGTCGCACCCGGTCCCCGACCGGACCCGGGTGTGCGTCAGTCGGCGACCGTGATCCGGAACACCGGGTGGTCCGGTGCGGCGGCCAGGAGCTCTTCGTCGGAGGACGTCGCGGTGACGCCCTTGAAGTAGTCCTTGACCTCCCAGCCCCACCGCTCCAGGTAGGTCCGCAGCACGGCGACCTTCTCCGCGTCGGGCAGCTCCTGCGCGGTGAAGGTGCGCACCTTGCGGCCCACGCGCAGTTCGCCGCCGCCGGCCGCCCGCATGTTGCGCACCCACTGCGCGTGACCGCGCACCGAGACCAGGTACTGCGCGCCCTCGTAGGTGTGCGGGTTGACCGGGACCCGTTGCATCTGGCCGCTCTTGCGGCCGCGCACCGACAGCTCGGCCGAGCCGGCGAGGCTGAGCCCGTGCCGGGCGAGCCACCCGATCACGCTGTTCATGCGCACGGACATCGGGCTGCCCTTGAGGTAGTACGGCGAAGACGACGACATGGGAACCCCCACAGTTTGGGAGAGCGGTGCTCTCGCTCGACTCCAGTGTGGGGCAGAGAGGTGCTCCAGAGCAAGAGCAGTGCTCTCTTTTGTGTGCACTGCTCTGACACGTGGCACACTGCTGGTATGAGCACCGCACAGGGCGCCCGCGCGCGGGCCAGGATCGAAGTCACCGCGGCCATCAAGGAAGAGGCGCGCAGACAGCTGGCGAAGGACGGGGCGGCCAAGCTGTCGCTGCGGGCCGTCGCGCGCGAGCTGGGCATGGTGTCCTCGGCCCTGTACCGCTACTTCCCCAACCGCGACGAGCTGCTGACCGCCCTGATCATCGACGCCTACGACTCCCTCGGCGAGGCGGCCGAGCGGGCCCGGGACGGCGCCGCCGACGCCTCACCCGTGGCCCGCTGGACGGCGGTGTGCGAGGCGGTGCGCGACTGGGCGCTCGCTCATCCGCACGAGTACGCGCTGATCTACGGCTCGCCCGTGCCCGGCTACGCCGCCCCCGAGACGACCATCCCGGCCGCCGCCCGCGTCGGCCTCGTCTTCATCGGCATCGTCCGGGACGTGCACCAGGGTCCGGGCCTCGCCGACCTGCCCCTGCCCTCGCCCGCCGCGCTGCGCCCCGAGGGCGAGCGGATGGCGGCGGACTTCGCCCCCGGGCTGCCGCCCGAGGCGATCACCGCGCTGGTGGCGGCCTGGGCGCAGCTGTTCGGGCTGGTGAGCTTCGAATTGTTCGGGCAGTTCCACAAGGTCGTCGAGGACCGGGAGACCTTCTTCCGGCACGCGGTCGCGGTGCTGGCGCACGGCGTGGGGCTCCGCTAGCTCTCCCGCGACTGCGAAAGCTCCCCCGCGACGGCGAAGAGCCTGCCGTGGGGGCGTACCTCCCCGGCAGGTCCCGAAGGCGTCGTACTACCCCGGGAGTACGGCTGATCACCTCACCCGACCGATGCCACCGCGTCCGCCCGCCGTCTAGCGTGGCCTGCATGGAAGAGCAGCGCGCCCCCGGGCACCGGTGGCCGTACGGGCCGCCGTGGCGGAGCGCCCCGGGCGGGGCGGAGCCCGGGCGCTCCGGCCTGCCCTGGCGCTCGACACTGCTGCTCACTCTGTTCGTGCTGGTCGGCTCGCGCTTCTCCGCACACGGCCAGCCCCATCGCGTGCCCCTCGACGGCTCCGCGCACGCGCTGCTGCTCCTCGCGTGCGTCCCGCTGCTGTGGCGGTACCGCCATCCCGTGGCCGTCCCCTTCGTCACCGCGACGGCGGCCCTCGTCTACCTGGCCGCGGGCTACCCCTACGGTCCGGTCTACCTGGCCGTCGCGGTCGGCTGCCTCAGCGCGGTCGTCGCCGGGCACCGGCGTGCCGCCTGGGCGTCGGTCGGCCTGCTGTGGGCCGGACACGCCCTGGTCGCCCTCTGGCTCTACCGCTGGCTTCCGCCCGCGGGGGACAAGGGTGCCGACCTCACCCAGGAGATCGTCATCGCCACCTGGGTGCTGGCCGTCCTCGCCGTGGCCGAACTGGCCCGGGTGCGGCGCGAGCAGTGGGCCCGGGAACGCGCGGACCGGGCGCAGGCGGCGCGTCGGCGTGCGGACGAGGAACGGCTGCGGATCGCCCGGGAGCTGCACGACGTCCTCGCGCACAGCATCTCCGTCATCAATGTCCAGGCCGGCATGGGCCTCGCCCTGCTCGACAGCGACCCGGAGCAGGCCCGGACCGCGCTCACCACCATCAAGGCCGCCAGCAAGGAGGCGCTCGGTGAGGTCCGTCAGGTCCTCGACACCCTGCGCGCCCCGGGCGCCGCGCCGCGCGCCCCCGCCCCCGGCCTGGACCGGCTGCCGGAGCTGGTGGAGCAGGCGGCGGCGGCCGGACTGACCGTCGCCGTGGACGGCGAGCCGCCGCGCCTGCCGCCCGGCACCGACCTGGCGGCCTTCCGCATCGTGCAGGAGGCCCTCACCAATGTCGTACGGCATTCCGGCTCACGGCACGCGCGCGTGCACTTCGCCGACGGTGACGGCATGCTGCGGCTGCGGATCGACGACGACGGGCCGGCGACCGGCGCGGAGGCGGGCGGCAGCGGGAACGGGCTGGCCGGCATGCGGGAGCGGGCGGTCGCGCTGGGCGGCACCATCGAGGCCGGCCCGCGGTCCGACGGCGGCTTCCGGGTGCTCGCCGTACTGCCGTTGCACACGAGGGAGGACGAGTGATCCGGGTACTGCTCGCGGACGACCAGTCGTTGGTGCGGGCCGGCTTCAGGGCGCTGCTCGACGCGCAGCCGGACATCGAGGTGGCCGGCGAGGCGGCCGACGGGGAGGAGGCCGCGCGCCTGGCGCGCGAACTGCGGCCGGACGTCGTCCTCATGGACATCCGCATGCCCCTGCTGGACGGCCTCGCCGCGACCCGCAGGATCATCGGGAGCGCGGAGTGGGCGGACGTGAAGGTGGTCATGCTCACCACCTTCGAACTGGACGAGTACGTCTTCGAGGCGATCCGCGCGGGCGCCTCCGGATTCCTGGTGAAGGACACCGAGCCGGAGGAGCTGGTGCGCGCGGTGCGGGCGGTGGTGCAGGGCGACGCGCTGCTGTCCCCGGGTGTCACGCGCCGGCTGATCGCCGAGTTCGCGGCACGGTCCAAGGAGCCCGCGGCGGCCGACGCGCTCGCCCGGCTCACCGAGCGGGAACGGGAGGTCATGGCGCTGGTCGGCATCGGCCTGTCCAACGAGGAGATCGCCCGCCGTCTGGTGGTCAGCCCGCTCACGGCCAAGACACACGTCAGCCGCACCATGGTCAAGCTGGGCGCGCGCGACCGCGCCCAACTCGTCGTGCTGGCCTACGAGTCGGGATTGGTCCGGCCGGGCTGGCTGGGCTGACCCCGCCGGCGGAACCGCACCAGCACGCTCACGACCCGGGTCGCGAACAGGACCAGCGCCAGCACGAGGCCGAGGCGGCGCAGCGCCGTGGCCGCCGCGTGCGGCAGGTCGAAGAGCAGCGCGGGCCCGGCCACGGCCCCGAACAGCACCGCGGCCGCGAACACGCCACTGGCCAGCGCGTACCCGATCTCCACCGTCGCCGCGTCCTGTTCGGCCCTGGTGCGGCGCCGCCGCCCCCCGTGTGCGTCCATCGCGCCAGCCTCACAGGCGCGCGCCCGGCGGAGCAAGCGACTGCGCCGGGCGCGCGAGGACGTGTCCCCGGTCCGTCACTGGCGGCTCACCACCGCCACACCCCGTCGGTTCGGGCCTCAGTCGCGCACCGCGACGCGCTCCGCTGATGCCTCCGTGGCGGCGGACCCGGCGACCACCAGGGACTGCCGGGTACGACGGCCGCGCAGACCCGTGACGGTGATCAGCAGCCCGGCCAGCGCGACGCCGGTGACCACCAGGAAGCCCGGCCGGTAGCTGTCGAGGACGGCCTGTGGGGCGGGGTGCGCGGGGGCGTTCGCCGTCACCACCGCGGTCACCACCGCCAGGAAGATCGCGCCGCCCACCTGCACCGACGTGTTGAGCAGTCCGGAGACCATGCCCTGCTCGTGGTCGTCGACCCCGCTGGTGGCCTGGATGTTGAGGGACGGGAAGACCAGCGCGCAGGCCGCGCCGATCAGCAGCATCGACGGCAGGACGACGGCCGCGTAGACCGGGTTCAGGTCGACGCGCAGGAACAGCGCGTACCCGAGGACCATCAGTGCGAAGCCGGTCGCGATCAGCCGTGGGGTGCCGAACCGGTCGACGATCGCGCCGACCTTGGTCGAGGACACCGCCACCAGCGCGCCCGCGGGCAGGAACGCGAGCGCCGTGTGCAGGGCGGACCAGCCGAGCAGGGACTGCATGTACAGCGTCGTCAGGAACTGGAAGCCGACGTACGACCCGAAGAAGGCGACCGCGCCGAACTGCGCGCGCACCTGGCTGCCCGAGCGCAGCACGCCCAGCCGGATCAGCGGGCTCGGTGAACGCCGTTCGACCAGGACGAAGGCGGTCAGCATGACCACCACCGCCAGGAAGGACAGCAGGGTGCGGGGCGAGGCCCAGCCGGCCCCGGGCGCCTGGACGACGGTGAAGACCAGCAACAGCATGGAGAGGGTGCCGAGGACGGCGCCGGGAACGTCGTAGCCGTCGTGGTTCTCCTCGCGGGCGCTGCGCGGCAGCAGCCTGAGCCCGGCGGCGAGGGCGACGAGGGCGATCGGCGCGGGCAGCAGCATGGTGAAGCGCCAGCTGACCTCGGTCAGCAGACCGGACAGCACCAGGCCCATCGAGAAGCCGGTGGCGGCGCAGGTGGTGTAGATGGACAGGGCGCGGTTGCGCAGCGGGCCCTCGGGAAACGTCGTGGTGATGATCGACAGGCCCGCCGGCGCCGTGAAGGCCGCGCTCAGGCCCTTGACGAACCGGCTGGCGATCAGCAGCGGACCCGAGTCCACGAGCCCGCCGAGCAGCGAGGCGAGCGCGAAGACGCCGAGCGCGACGAGGAACACCTGGCGCCGGCCGAGCAGGTCGGCGGTGCGGCCGCCGAGCAGGAGCAGGCCGCCGTAGCCGAGGATGTAGCCGCTGACGATCCACTGCAGCGTCGACGTGGACAGGTGCAGGTCCGAGCCGATGGACGGCAGCGCGACGCCGACCATCGACACGTCGAGCGCGTCCAGGAACATCGCGGCGCACAGCACCAGCAGAGTGCCCCACAACCGGGGGGTCCAGCGGACGGCCGAGGAGGGGGCCGCGGAGGCCGTGAGTGGAGAGGTCATGCCGACGAGACTACATGCATATGCACGCAATGCACGTGCATTTAATTTACGTGCAATAAATTCGCTCGTCTGCTACGGTGCGCTCATGGCGGCGAAGAAGGCCGAGCAGGCACTTGTGGAGCAGTGGCGGGACATCCTGGCCCTGCACGCCCGCACCCAGTGCGAACTGGACCGGACCCTGCATGGCCACGGCCTGTGCGCCAGCGACTTCGAGGTCCTCGACCTGCTGGCCGAGGGCGCGGCGGCGGAGGGCGGCTGCGCCTACCGGGTCCAGGAGATCTCCGAGCGGGTCCACCTCAGCCAGAGCGCGCTGTCCCGGCTCATCGGCCGCCTGGAGAAGGACGGCCTCGTCGAGCGGGCCATGTGCGCGGAGGACCGGCGGGGCGTTCGGGTGGCCCTCACGGCGAAGGGCCGCGCGCTGCACGGCGAGGTACGCCCGGTGCAGCGCGCGGTGCTGGCCAGAATGCTGGCCGACGGCGACTGAGCGGCCGTCAGATGCCGGAGGTCTCCCGCCACAGGGTGGCGAGTGAGCGGTCGCCGGTCACCTGCGGCACGGGGGCGCGGTTCCACAGCGCCAGGTACAACTGGTCGGCGGGTCCGGACAGTTCGGCGTCGGCCGCACCGGGCGCCGCGCGCACCGTCGCCGGCGGCGCCTCCGCGGTGAGCCGTACGGTCCACACCGCCTCGGGGCCCGCGTCCACCGCGCGCACCCTCAGCACGCGCGGCTCCCGGGTGCGCACCCGGCTCCGGGAGCGGGCGTGGAACCCCCGCAGCAGCTCGTCGATGCCGTCCGCCGCGAAGTCCGCCGCGACGGGGGAGGCCGTGCCGCCCCGCGCGGTCTCGGCGTCGTACCGGTGCACGGTCGTCTCGTGCGCCTGCCGCCTCGTCCAGAACGCCAGCGGCGAGGGGCTGGGCGCCGGATGGAAGGTCCAGCACTCCAGGCCGGCGGGGGCGCAGGACAGGGTGTCGACCAGCCGGCGGTGGCTGTCCCGGTACCAGGCGACCAGCTCGCCACCGTCCAAGTCCGGCGGGTCGCCGATGGGCCGTGGCTCGGCGCACCCCTCGGCGACGAAGGCCGTGGCCCACCGGTGCACCGCGCCCGTGTGGCCGAGCAGGTCCCGCACCTGCCATGCGGGGCACGCCGGCACCTTGGCGTCGGTCCCGGCCTGCTCGGCGGCCGCCGCGAGCAATCGGCCCTCGCGGTCCAGGGTCTGAAGGAAGTCGGCAGTCTCCATGGGGTGAGTCTGCCGGACGAGCGGCGCGCGCGGGCACCCGTCTTCGGGGCGGTGGCCGCCGCGCGGGCGCGCGTCAGCCGTTCATCGCCGTCCTCGTCGACACCCCGATGACGGCGGCGACGGCGGCGAGCGCGGCCACGCTCGTGAGCGCGGCCGGCAGGGAGAAGCGGTCGGCCATGAGGCCGATCGCCGGCGGCCCCAGGAGCATGCCGCCGTAGCCGAACGTGGAGGCGAGGGCCACGCCGGACGGGCCGGTCAGGGCCCCAGCCCGCTCCACGGCGACCGGGAAGAGGTTGGCGAGCCCAAGTCCGGTGACGGCGAAGCCGATCAGCGCCGGCCAGAGCGAGGGCGCCAGCGAGCCGAGCAGCATGCCCGCCGCCGCGACGGTACCGCCGGCGACCACGGTGCGGGCCCGGCCGAGGCGCGCCAGCAGCGCCGAGCCGGTGAGCCGTCCGACGGTCATGGCGAGCGCGAAACACGCGTACCCGGCGGCCGCCGTGCCCGCGGAGGCCG